>NZ_JBOFYU010000160.1:0-9700 GCF_051654825.1 Clostridium sp. | reverse complement strand
CTGACACTGTCACTAAAATCATATTATATTTATATTCTGATATATAACTTCCAATATATCCTGCAAGCATTATTATTAAAGTTCTTATTGTAGTATCTTTAAATATATCAAATAAAATTACAATTAATATTGATCCTAAGATAGTTGCAAAAATTCTATCTTTTGATTTTTTTTGTGAAAGCTCATATAATGGATTTGTTAATGATAAGATAGTGAAAATAATCCATCTTCCTTCTTGTAAATTAAGTATATCCATTATAAATGCACCTATTGTTATTCCTGTTGCTACTCTAATAGCATAAGAAAACTTTAAAGAATTCTTTTTTAATACTTTAAAATTTAGAACACTACTTTTAAATTCATTTGGTATATCTTCAATTTTATTTATGAAGTTATAACTCTTTTTATCTAATCTTGTTAAATCTAAAATTATATCTGATAAATCTACTATATCATTTAAAATTTCTAAGACTTCTAAATTGCTCTCATTTAGTTTTTGATATTTTTCTATAAGCTTTTTACTGTCCATCTCAAAGTCAATTAACAATTCATTTTTATCTAAATAAGCCCTTGTATTTTCTATAAAATAATATAAATCAGTTAAAACTTCATCTAAAGATTCTTTATACTTTACACTATTTAAATGTATAGCTATTTCCTCTAAAGCGGCTGAAAGATTTAACTTTATTTGCCCCTCTTCTGTTAAATAATAATCTTCTTCCCTTTTGTCATGAATCATATTTCTAAAAGAACTTATTAACTTAGTTATATTTATATTTCTTGATTTATTATCATCTTTTATTTCTGCTATACCACTTAATAAACTATCACAAATATTTTTCAGAATTTTATTTCCATCTTTTGAAAATCTATTTTTATTAAATAATACCTGAAGTAACATAATAAAGATTGCACCAACAACTAATGAAATTAACCTTATTATTACTCTATCACCACTAACTGGGTTAACAAGTAAAAATAAATATTGCAATGAAAACGGTAAGTACATTGGTCTTCTTAAACTATGACATAAATGATAGCTTATTAAAAACAAAGAAATAAAATTTACTGGTATAGCTAACCACATATTACTTGAAGCTATAATTGTAGCTATTCCAATAAATAAATTTAAACCAATAAACTTAAAGGTATTTTTAATCGGATTCAATGTTAAGTCTCTTTCTAATAACATTAGCATTGCTGTTATAGTAGTTACGCCTATTAATGTATTTTCATTTCCAAAGATACTCTTGAAAATTACTACAAAAGCCATAACAAAAATAAACATTGCTGTTTTTGAAATTATCAACTTTTTATTCATATTCTTTCCCTCAACTCAACTTTTTTCAATATTTACTATTATCAAAGAAAAATTTTACTCCTATTAATATTTCTTTTCAAGTAATATATGTTAATAATAAATAATATATTAACTATTACTATCTTCATTTACTATTTTTAAACTCCACTTTCTTACTAGAAAATTTTTTCTGACTATTATTTTCTTATTTTGAGCAAAATAAATAATATTTATTAATATTATTTTAATGAAATATTAATCCAAAATTCTATAAGGTTATGTTAAAATTTAAATACACATATATTATATATAGGAGATTATATTATGAATATACTTATATTATCAGCGTCTACAGGTGGTGGACACATGGCAGCCTCTAAGGCTATTGAACATTATATTAATAAAGAAAATAAAAATATAAATATAGAAATTATAGATACATTAAAATATATAAGTCCTATTTTAAATAAAACTATTGATAATGGATATGTATATTTAGCTACTAAGACCCCTAGCTTGTATAAAAGACTTTATACTATAACAAATAATGATAATTCTAGAGTTGATTTTGTTGGAAGATTGAATAAATTATTTTCTAAATCACTACTTAACTTAATTAGTGATTTTAATCCTGATTTAATAATAACTACTCATCCCTTTCCTACTGAAATGACATCAATTTTAAAAGAAAAGGAAGAAATAAAGATTCCTTTAATTTGTATTATGACTGATTACGCACCTCATAAAACATGGATAAATAATAAGGTAGATGCTTATATTGTATCAAATGAAGATATGATGAATGAAATGATAACTAGAGGTGTAAATAAAGATTTAATTCATCCATATGGAATACCTATTGAAGGTGTATTTTACGAAAAAATAGATAAGAATGTATTTTTAGATAAAATAGAGTTAGATCCTATTCTTCCAACAATTCTTATTATGGCTGGAAGCTTTGGTGTCACTAATATACTTCAAATATATAAGGAAATTAATAAGGTTACTTTAGATTTTCAAGTAATTATTATTACTGGTAAAAATAAAAACTTATATAATGAATTTAAAGAAATACTACCTGATTCTTCTAAGAGAACAAAGCTTATTTATTTTACTAACGAAGTAAATAAATATATGCAAGCATCAGATTTACTAGTTACTAAACCAGGTGGATTAACTATTTCTGAAGCTATAGCTTGCAATATTCCAATGGTGTTATTTAATGCTATTCCTGGACAAGAAGTGGAAAATGCTGAGTTTTTATTAAATCATAATATGGCTATTATGTTAGAAGATACACATAATTGTTCCTATGTATTCCAAGATTTATTACTAGATAAAGGTAAGCTTAATAATATGAAATTAGCTTGTGAAAATTTTGATAAAACTGATTCACTTGAAAAGATTTATAATCTAATAAAAGAATTTTTAAATATTTAATAAATAAAAAGCATCAATTTAATTTGATGCTTTTTATCTTTGTATTTATTTTTATCTAATTCTACTACTTATAAATTCAATTTCATATTTAGTAATTAATCCATCTTTGTTTAAATCACATAATATATTTGAAGTATTATAAGCTTTAGATGCTATTGCTAAATCTCCAATATTTATCTTCTTATCACCATTAATATCTCCAGTAAATTCATTTATTTCTAATGATTTAATTAAGGATATTAAATAACTTAAATTTACTGTAGCATCTTGCACTTGTACATTAGTTGCCTCTTCATTATCAATAACTACCTTTGCTTCTGCTAAACCAACATTTAATCTTTCTTTAGCACCTAAATGATATTCACCATTATTTATTCCTTCTATAATACTAATACTTAAGCCTTCACCTTTATTAAATAATTCAATAAGCTCTTCTTTATTTACTTCTGAGCTTGTATTTTCAGTTAGTTTTATAGCAGTTAATGAATGTGCTTTAAATTCATAATTTAATGAGCTTTCACTTACATGCTTATTTTCCTTTTCAATTTCTACATTATTTAAGTCATCTAAAGTATTTTCAGCATCAAAGCTTGGCCCATCAAGTGTCCATACTTCTGCATTGTACCCTGTTAAATCAATACCTTTTAAATTAAATCTTACATTTGTACTATCAGCTCTTGAGGAATTTACTACCATTAAGTATATCTCTCCATTTTCATTTGTAGTAATCATTGTATCAATTGCCTTTAAATTATTCCCTAAATCCTTATTATTTCTTACTTTATAATCAATAACAGTACTACCTGTCATTTCATTAAACAACTTAAATGCCTTAGCAGATGGAGTTGCAACAAAATCATACTCTCCGGTTTCATCATTTTTTATTGCTTGTATAACAGCTTGTTGACCTGGCCCTAAAACATCTCCATATGGAAAATCTACTAAACAATGTCTATTAGCATATGGTACATTTAACTTTGAAATACCCATTAACATCTTTGAAGTATATAATGCATTTACTTGTGACTTTACAAATCTACTTGTATCTCTAAATATTCCATACTCTGATACAGTTACACTTTTTTCTTTTGCTTTTTCCTCACCTAATACTTGTTTCATCTTATCTTCATAACTCTTAACAGTTGCTACCTTTTCTTCAGCTCTATATAAAATCTTTTCATAGTAATTTGGATCATTTGAATTTATTTCTCCTGAATAAGGATGTACTGCTATTCCATCATAATCATGCTCAGTTCCTAATCTATCTACTACTGATAATGTTTCATATGATGTATATAATCTTACTTCTGGATCGATTTCCTTCATTGCTTCTCTTACTTCAACATAACCATCCTTATCTGCTCTATATGACACTCTTATATCTAATCCCTTTTCTGGAACACCACCATTGGTACCATCTCCAAAATTAATTTCTCCTGTTTCCTCATTTAATGTATATACCTTTTCATTCCCTATACCATTTAATGAGTCTACTCTTGACCAAATTTCACTACCAACCTTTAATGTTACACTTCCTGCTATTACTGGTGCATATTTTATAAACTTTCTTTGATTTACCTCACCAGTTCCTTTACCTTTAATAGCCTTCCAATCCTCTTCTTCTACTACTAATTCATTATTAAAGTTAAATGTTCCTCCAAACAAATATGCTCCTAACCTATCGTTTGATTGAGCATTTGTCCAATATCCTTGATCTGCAAATTGAAACTCATTACCAAATTCAAATTGTTTAACATTATATGGTTCTACTCTTCCGTTATTTGCCCTTACTTCTGCCCAATCTATTCCTCCATTAGGGTTCTCACCTACTTCGCAATTTAAATACTCTACTAAATCAGCTGCATCTTGCGATGACCCATTTCCTGCACCATATACATAAATAAATTCACTATTATTTTCTTCTGCATATTTTGCTGCTTCATCTAAACCAAAGTAAGGAAACTCTGGATCTTGCTCTGGATTTCCATGTATAGCATATAATCTATCTTCTACTTTTCCTATTGATCGCTTCCATTGAAATAAATTAGATACAAGACCTCCCGGATACCTTAGTGAACCAAAGCTTGCATCTTTATATAAAGCATCAAACTCCTCATCCATTTTCATTTCTTCTACATTCCAAGAGCCATAGCCATCTTTATGATATCTATGGTTTATTCCAAATAATTCTTTTCCTATAGTTCTTACTTCATTTTCTAAATCAGCTGTTACTAAAACTGAATCACCTAAATTACTATTAAATATTTGTTCTAATTCATTTGATTTGTCTTGTAGTTTATCTATAGCTACCAATATATCATTTCTATTTGAACTTTCATTTAATAATTTAGCCTTAGTTACTTCACTTAATAAGCTATCATATAAGCTTTGGTTTAAATCTCTTGGGACATAATCTAATATTTCTTCTGACTTTTCTATAGATATTAATAGTTCTTTAAGTAAGCCTTCTATATCTGCAAATTCCCTATATAAATCTATTGCATTTTCTTCATTTAATACCTTGTTATATACTTTTACTTCATCAATAATTCCTTTAAAAGCTCTTCCATCATTATTTTTGTGATCACCTATTCTAAGTTTATCATTAGAATTAGGTAATGATATAGCTATTGAATTTGACTCTAATTTACCATTTACATATAATTTAATATTTTTACTTTCACTATCAACAGTTATAATTAAGTTTTTCCAAGTATCCTTTTCTATTTTGTTATTTCCGTATTTATTTTCTCCCCCTAAATATGTTCCTAGCCTGTCCCCTGTAGATACTTCTCTAAACATCATGCTCCTACCTGAGCCTTCTTGCTGTAATATTATTGTATTATTACTTCTGCTATCACTTTCTGTTTGATCTACCTTAGCCCATAAAGATATAGAAAATGAACCTTGAGCTGGATTTATTATTGAAGGTATTGAAATAAAAGTTCCCTTATCTCCTGATAATTGTATACCTTTACCATCAACCCCTGACTCTGTTATAACTGCATTTCCCTTTAGCTCTCCATCTTTTCCATTATTACTAATATCAGCTATAACCTTATCTTTTATTTCTTCAAAATTCCACTCCCCAATTATTCCACTATCTATTGAGCTTTTTTCTATTGATGCCCAAGCTGATGTAGTTCCTGTAAATAATATTGTTGCTAATAAAGCAGCTAATATCTTCTTTGCTCTTGACTCCTTCACTATTTTTTTTAACATTTTAACTTTCAAAACTATCCCCCCCTTTTACTCTCTCTTTTATTATATCTCTTCAATATAATTTTTGTAAATATTTTACAAAAACTTGTTTCAATATATTCAAATTTTATAAAAAAGGATTTACATATATGTAAATCCTTTTTTATCTCTATTTTTTAGTTCTTATATTAATTGAAATTGGTTTTGATTCAAGTCCATCCATTGTTTTTGCAACTACTTTTACTCCATAAATGCTATTAGATTTTAAATCCTTAAATTCATATTCCAAAACTTCACCTGGAAGTATTACAGCTTCTAATTTACCATCTAAATAAACCTTATACTCTTTAATAAAGTCATTATTACTCGGTGAATTCCAAGTAACTTTTGCACAATTACTTTCTATTTCACTTGCCTTTAAGTTGCTTGGTTTTTCAATAACAACTTTTTCAGTTAGAGTTTTCATTTTATTTTCAATCCAAGTTTTTTCTTCACAATTAGGTAATTCACTTATAAGGTTATTTATCAACTCAATATCACTAGGATCATTAATTTTACTAGCTTCCTGAATTAGAACATCTATAAGTGCTATGGCTGATTTTAATTCTCCTTTTGATACCTTATCTAAATCATCATTTTTTATAAGCTCTACTTTATCCTTAGAAGCTTGAATTAAATCCTCGTTATTTATTTCTCCATTTTCCATTACAGCTTCATATACCATTGAAACTATATTTCCATATCCACCTTGAATATATCCTTTTGAATCAAAATCTTCATTTATATACTCTGAATGCGGATAATTAGTTAAATAAACTATAGCTAAATCATTTTTAGGATCTATTACAGTTTCTGCTCCAATCCATCCTGAGCTACTATAAGTTAAATTGCTAGCATAGGAACCTAATTCATCATTAGAACTTTGGTTTGACATTCTATTCCACCCTAATCCTCTTTCTGGATTATTAGTATCAGGTTTAGTAAATTGATCTAAAACTTCCTTACTAAATAATTTTACTCCTCCATATCCGCCTTCATTTAATAATGTTTGCATTAACACAGCTATATCTTTTGTATTAGAAAATAATCCAGAATGACCTGATACTCCATCCATTGAGTAAAAAGCTTTTTCATCAAAAACCTCACCTCTTAATGTGTAATCTCTTATTCCTTCAAAGTGCTTATTTCCCTCTATATTACCTTTTATTCCTGTTGCTACAATATTATCCTTACTAATTCCTTTATCTAATGGATTAAACATGGTATTTTCTAATCCTAAAGGTTTATAAATATACTCTTCTGTATATTCATCTAATGTCATTTCAGTAATATTTTCAATTACTAATCCTAGTAACATATAATTTATATCACTATCTATACTTTCTATTTTAGGTTCTCTTTCTAATGGTATTTGTGGAAGTAATTTTATTGTAGTTTCCCTATCTACTGAATAAAATTCTCCTGAAACATTTTTATCATAAAACTCTATATTATTAGGTAATCCAGATGTATGATTTAATAAATCCTTAATTGTTATAGTATCTTTCCCTTTAATCTCATCATTTTCTCCATCAATAAATGTAGGTATATATTTAACTACTAAGTCATTAATATTTATTTTTCCTTCTGTAACTAATTTTTGTATTGCAAAATTAGTTACAAAAGCTTTTGTAGCTCCCCCTAAATCAAATAAACTATCTGTAGTTACAGGCTTTAATATATTTAACCTTCCATTTTTATCATATACTTGCTTATATCCATATGCTGAATTCTTTATTATCTTTCCATCTTTAATAACTAATAATGCTGATGACGAATATCCTAATTCTACTTCTGAATTTATAATCTTATCTATTTTAGAAAACCTTTCTGAATCAATTCCTATATCCTCTGGCTTACCCTCAGTAAGCTCTGGGTAAGAAACCTTTATATTTATAGATGCTCCCTCTGGCATCACATTTAATACCTTTAATGAATTATCACCATCAACTGTATATTTACCAATATTTATTGTTTCTTTTCCTGATTTTAAAGCTTTAGAAATATCTATAGCTTTTCCATTTACATAAACCTCTGCTGATGTAGCTCCATTATTTTCTAATATTATTTCACCTTTTCCCTTGTACCCTTCAAAGCTTCTTCTATTTCTAGCATAAACTCTACTTGTTAAGTCATCCTCTGGAAATTTAGGATTTACTTGTGTGGCCTCTCTCTTTTCTACCTTAGTTATATATGGTGATTTATCTTCTTTTGACTCATCTGTATTTTCCATAAAAGCTTCATAAACCTTAGCCATTATACTTCCATATCTTCCTGTTTCAAACTTAGATGCCTCAAAATTGTTTTCCTTTGTAGGTGAATGCCTCATATTTGTTAATAATATTGTTGTCATATCATTTTCTGGATCTATATTCATTACACATCCAGTCCATCCTGTATGCCCAATAGTTAAATTTCCTGCATATGGTCCAAACTCCCATATCTTTCCCCAGTCACTTTGTCTATCCCATCCAAGACCATAATAGTTATCATCATCTGATGGTTTAATAAACTCATCTACAACAGTTGAATCAAATAATTTAACGTCTCCATATCCTCCTTTGTTAAGCATAACTTGAGCTAATATTGCCATATCTTCTACTGTTGAAAATAAACCTGCATGACCTGATACTCCCCCCATGGAATACCATGCCTTTTCATCATGTACTTCTCCTTGAAGTGTATATTCTCTTATATTATTAAAAAGAGGTATAGAGTAATCTCTTGTGTTACCATTTCTCTCCGTTGCAGCAACATCTTCCTTATTAAATCCCTTTTCTAGTGGATTATACATCGTCCTCTCTAACCCTAATGGCTTATAAATATTTTCTTCCACATATTTATCTAAATCCATTCCAACTATTTCTTCTACTATAAGACCAAGAATCATATAATCTGTATCACTATAAATAGTGTCTGTTCCAGGCTCATATTGTAATGGAACTGTAGGTAGTAATTCTATAGTTTTTTCTCTATCTTGAGAATATAATCCCTCTTTTATTACTGTAGCATTTTTATTATCAAAAAATCTTATTTCTGGAGCAAAGCCTGCCCTATGATTTAAGACATCCCTTATTGTTATTTTAGATTTCCCCTTTACCTTAGCGTCTTGCTTATCTACAAATGTAGGTAAATATTTAACTACTAAATCGTCAACATTAAGCTTTCCTTCGCTTACAAGTTTTTGCAGCGCAAAGTTTGTGCTTAATACCTTTGTTAAAGAAGCTATGTCAAATAATGTATCTACACTCATTTCTTCTTTTTCTTCTAACAAATTATTTTTATCCCACTTTTTGCTATAACCATAGGAACTACTTTTTACTATTTCACCATTTTTAACTACAATAAGAGCTGCTCCTGGAAAGCCTTCACTTACTTCCTTATTTATAAAATCATCTAATTCTTCTAGCTTTTTAGATGAGAACCCCACGTCTTCTGGTAAACTGGCATAAGTCAATTCTGGATATAGAACTTCAATATCTATACTTGATCCCTTTGGCTTTACATCTAAAACCTTAAGTGTATTTTCTCCATCCACAGTATATAATCCAATGTCTAATCTCACTTCTGAATTACTTCCGTTTAATGAATCCTTTAAGTCTATTAAATTACCATTAATATATATCTTTGCAGAAGTAGCTCCATTATTTTTTAATATTATTTCCCCTTTTCCACTATATCCCTTAAATACTCTTCTATATCTATTAAAAACCATATTTG
>NZ_JBOFYU010000159.1:0-9529 GCF_051654825.1 Clostridium sp. | reverse complement strand
AGTCTATTTTGTTTTTTTCAAATAAATCCAAAGCTTCCCTTCCATCATAAGCTTTAAATACATTAAAGCCTTCCTTTTTAAAATAAGCTTCTAATATATTAGCCATTTGCTTTTCATCATCAGCTATTAAAATATTCATATTCCCTAACTCCTACATAATTTATATTATTTATAAGTTTACCTCTTTTTCTAATACTTTATAAATATTTTATATTTATAATAATTACACTTTGTTACAATAGGGTTACATTTTTTAGTTCCTAGTAAACTCTCGATATGCTATAATAGATGAGTTTAAGAAGGCGGTGGAAAGGGAGTTATAGTTCCTAGTAAATTCTCGATATGCTATAATGAAATCCTACACATATCCCAAGTCTTACTAGTTATAGTTCCTAGTAAATTCTCGATATGCTATAATTCAGTGTCACAAGTGCCACGCTCGAAATTGGTTATAGTTCCTAGTAAATTCTCGATATGCTATAATTGCGTAATGTGCGTAATTAAACTTGCCAGGTTATAGTTCCTAGTAAATTCTCGATATGCTATAATGTTATGCTACTTCCATCTTCTTTATTTATAGTTATAGTTCCTAGTAAATTCTCGATATGCTATAATTTATATTTATGCAATACACAGGTAGAAAAGGTTATAGTTCCTAGTAAATTCTCGATATGCTATAATTCTATTTTTAGAAGTTCAATATCACAACACGTTATAGTTCCTAGTAAATTCTCGATATGCTATAATACATTTCATTGACTCTCCATCACGCTTTGTGTTATAGTTCCTAGTAAATTCTCGATATGCTATAATTGCTGGTATTGTATCTTGAAATAGTACATCGTTATAGTTCCTAGTAAATTCTCGATATGCTATAATTGGAAAAATGATTTAATCACTAGAGGAAGAGTTATAGTTCCTAGTAAATTCTCGATATGCTATAATTTCATTAAAGCTCTTTCTTCTTTTCCAAGTGTTATAGTTCCTAGTAAATTCTCGATATGCTATAATGGAGTGAAAAAACTTGCAGCTAAAGTACCTGTTATAGTTCCTAGTAAATTCTCGATATGCTATAATAAAGGCTCAAACTTAGTGAAATCCAATTCAGTTATAGTTCCTAGTAAATTCTCGATATGCTATAATGCGAAAGTTTTGGAGGATATTCGTATTCTAGTTATAGTTCCTAGTAAATTCTCGATATGCTATAATTAGAAAATGGAATAGGCTACAACATATTACGTTATAGTTCCTAGTAAATTCTCGATATGCTATAATAAAACTACAGGAGAAATTATAGGTCTTTGGGTTATAGTTCCTAGTAAATTCTCGATATGCTATAATTTGAGTTATGGGTGGAGAGCAATAAAAATAGTTATAGTTCCTAGTAAATTCTCGATATGCTATAATTTATCTGACGTTATAACGGCTTCTAGAACCGTTATAGTTCCTAGTAAATTCTCGATATGCTATAATTCATTTCCACTTAAACCCAATCTGTTAGGGTTATAGTTCCTAGTAAATTCTCGATATGCTATAATAGAATCGGTACTATCATAAATAACCATTACGTTATAGTTCCTAGTAAATTCTCGATATGCTATAATAGATTAAAAAGTTATTCATCTATGAGAATAGTTATAGTTCCTAGTAAATTCTCGATATGCTATAATTCGTCTGTTGATGCTACGAAGTTCACAATAGTTATAGTTCCTAGTAAATTCTCGATATGCTATAATAAGCCTATATTCTTCTATAATGGGGATAATGTTATAGTTCCTAGTAAATTCTCGATATGCTATAATACTATATGCTAAACCCCTTGAAACAACTAAGTTCCAAGGGGTTTTTGCTTATTAAAAAAGGCTTAATTGTGCTGCATTTACTACTTTTTCTTGTGGTTTTTTCTTACCTACTAAAAATTTCATTTCAGAATATTGTTTTTCTGTTATTTGAATAAATCTAACTGATCCTTTAGATGGTAAACTTTTTTTTAATCTTGATATATGTTTATTGCATCCCTCTGTTCCATTACAAATTCTCGAATAAACCGAATATTGAATCATCATATATCCATCATTTATTAAAAATCTTCTAAACTGCTGATATTCTTTTCTATCCTTCTTCTGAACTACTGGTAAATCAAAAAATACTATTAATCTCATAAACCTTCTACTCATAAAAATGATATTCCAAATCTATAATATTAGGTAATTTTAGAAGTCTAAAGTCTTTTTTATTACATGCAGCAGTATATGAAGATATAACCTTATCAATTGCATTGTTAATTGAATGTTTTTGCCCATCTATTAGACATTCATAATTTATTAGGTTTATTAAATTTATTCTATCGTCTTTTGTTAACTCATCATTAATATTTATATTTTTATATACCCATAAATCAATAATTGGCCTAAATGGCTCAATAAAATCATCTGCTAAATTAAATGAATTTAATTCATTACAATGATTTACTCCTAAAGCTGTATTAAATCCATAAGCTACTAATGTTCTTGCTATTAAACTTCTAATAATTGTATAACCATAATTTAACGCTGCATTAATCCCATCATCACTACTTCTTGTAAACTCACATCCAAATAAAGCTTTAAAATAGAACTTAGCCCCAATAGCTTCTCTATTTCCCTTATCTCCACTTTCAACTTTATTTGACATGCCCTTTAAGTATTGATGGCCTTCTAATTTAAGAATAGTTAAACATTCTCCTTGATTATATATTTTACTTTTAATTATCCTTTGCCATATTCTTTTTTTAAAAGCCTCACTTTGTTCTAATTGCATTTTAAATACTTTATAAGTCCTATGATGAATATTTAATGGTAAAATTATTGATGCTGGTAAATGTTTTTCATTACATATTATTGTTGCAACATTATACTCTCCAAGTTTACTAATTAGTTTATTTGTTAAATTTACTCCAATTCCTTCAATTACTAATGTTGAAATATCCTCAATTGGTATCTTATACTCATCCCTTTGTTTTATTATTAAATTATTATTACTTAATCCTAAGTTTGCTGAATTTGAAATAACTACACTTCTAAAACTCAAATACTCTAGCCTACCTTTTTACTTTATAATAATTCCCAAGTACATCAACTTGAAATTTTACAAACTCTTTAACTTCCGATTTAATCCCTACACCCCTAAATCTTTCCGAGTTATCATGATTCTCTATAGTTAATGAAACTGATGATCTATCAAAAGAATCATAATATCCTAAATATCTCTTGCCACTTTCATAACTAATTAATATTAAATCATTTTTATATAGAGAAAATTTAAACTTATAATCATCGCTCATTTCTATCCAATCTTTTTCTTGTTTATTTCTGGTTGCAGCTTTAACAGGAGTTTTCCCAAGTATTAATTCATTTCTATATACTGGAACTGAAAAATATTTATTTTCCTTTTCATAAATATCTATTCTAACCATTCCATCTTTTGCTACTTTTCCATTGTTTAAATCTATTCCATCTTTAAATGGAACTTTTGTTTCGATTTTTATGCTTTTAACTACCGGTCCTAAACTTCCATCCTTAGTTGGTTTTCTAAACTCTTCTGCAAAAGCTAATTTTGCATTTTCTTCATGTTCATTGAACTTTTTTATAATTTCATCATATAACTTTCTATCAGAATTATAATTATATATATTTTCAATATCTGTCTTTTTCAAATCTACTAAATTTTTCTTAGTTATAAACTTACCATCTTTAAATGCTTTTTTAGAATAAATCGTTTCTTTAAATAACTTTCCACTAATCTTTCTATACGGCATCCTTGATACAAAAATAGGTTTAACTATACTCTTAATAAATTCATTATCATAAGTTTTTATAGGATGTTTTTTTAATTCTTCTAACGGATTATTACTTAATCTTAGAGTTAACTCTTCACTAAATCCTAACCATGGTCTAGGCAATTTATCTTTTAGTAAATACTTGTAGTCCTCTAGTATTACGACTTCTCCTGTTTCTATATCTATAAAATCATCGCCATTTCTTATATACTTTAACTCATTTGCCTTACTATATTTAGATATTTCTTGAACCATTCCCTGTGTTGCAACTGCTACTACTGTTGCATCTAAAGCATGGTGCTTATCTCCAGCTTCCCTTACCTTTGTTAATCCCCACTTTGCCCTTAAATATGCTGTTGCTCTACCATTTAAGGTTATAACCTTTTGTTTACTTTTACTATCCTTGAACATTAATTTATTTCTAATAAAATTAGCAATATAACTACTTATATATTTAGTATCAGTTAGATTTCTTTCTTTAAATTCTCTTTCATCCTCTTTTGAAAACTTAACTTTTAACAAATTGTGTTTTTTCTTTTGAGATAAATTACTTTCCTCAACCCAAACTTCAAATCTATGCCATTTATCTTTATCATTTCCAAAGTATTCTGATGGTAGCCTATTTCCTTTTCTTTGATTTTCTACACCATTAACAAGAATTTTATTATTTAAACTATCATCAAATGATCTACTAAAAGGTATAATATGGTCTATCTCATAAGCTCCTGTGCTAAATAAATTATCAAATGATATGCTTTCTTGAGTATATGCACATGCACATTTTTGTTCATTCCATAATCTATATTTTATTACTTCTTGTGCTGTTGGTTTCTTCCCTGTTAACGTTTCTAATTCATTAACTATTTTTTCCCTTTTTGCTCTATTTTCTAATTGATCTTTTTCAATACTTTTTCTATCTTTAAAGTTTTTTGCTAAATCTCTAGCTAATTCAATATTTATGCCTACCGGAGACCCATACTTATCTATCACAGCATTTACTACTTTCCTTGTTTGAGCTAAAGATCTATTTACAACTGGATTTACTATTTCATTTATATCTATTAAAGGTAACTTATAAGACTTTTCGCCTTTAAATATAGCTTTAAAATCATATCCAGCTTTTTCACAAGCTTGATTATACTGATATCCTTCTTTTAAAAATGGTAACATTTTATCAATTGCCTTTATTGACAGATTCATAAATTTACTAAATGATATATCTATTACTGCATCTATTATATCTTTTGGAATGTTTCTAATTTCTAATTGTTTTGTTATATCCTCATCTGTTTTAGCAAGTGACAATACATAAGAAATATTATTTAGAATTTCTTTATCATCTTTTATTTCCTTCCACTTTGATTTCCCTAGTATCTTTTCTATTGATGATCTTATTTCATGATATCCTTTTAATGAAATAAATCTAGTATTTTCAGTTTTAGACCTTTCCACTTTGTAACTATACGTTAAGGTTGAAAAAATTTCATCATCTGTAAGCTTTAATAATTTTCTCAATGATGAATACTTTATCTCCTTTTTAATAAATGCTTCTTTAATAACTACCTCACGCTCATCAGCATTTAGTTTTCTTTTATCTCCTTTATTAATAATTGATATTTTATTTAAATTATCATACAATACAAATTCCTCTGCTGAAATACAATTCTTAGGAGCTCTTTTTTCTCCACTTAGCTTTTCAAAAGTACATAGTCCAACCATCTTTTCTAAATCTTCAAAATTTGAATATGGTCTTTGAGAATTGAAAATTTCTAAGTATTTCTGCTCAGTATCTTCACTTGCAAATCTAGCTCCAAATTCCCTTTGTAATTTAAATAGTAATTTAATTTCATCCTCAATAATCTTTCTATCTACACAATTATTATATTGCCCATTTTTATTTCTAAAAGATTTAGATGGGTCTTTTGATATAGTTACTTGTTTATATATTAATTCTCCAACTGTTCTAGCATCTATTTCTTTCATTTTTTCTATATTACTCTTAATGCTTGTTATTACTTGTCCAGTTTCTTTATCATTAACTTCATTCTTTCTATTAGATTTAAATCCCCTTCTCTTTGCTAAATTTATTAATATTCTTGCCCATTCCTCATTGGAAACGTTTTTATCCAATGCTTTAACTCTTATTTCCCATATATTACACGGCTCATTAAATAAATTTTCTAAACTCTCTTTAGTTAAAATATTAGTATCAACAATTAGCTTCTTAACTCTTCCTACTCTATAAGCTTTTCTTCTAATTAACTTTCTCTTTCCTCTTGCTAATCGTCTTGGTAATGCTAATGATGCTCCATCCTTAGGATTTTCTGCAGCATTAAAAATTCTAACACCTAAATCTTCTATTCTTTGCTTTTCCAGATTTATTACTGACCATCCAACAGAAGCAATTCCTATATCAAGCCCTAATCTATAGTTAATCTTATCTTTCATAAATCCACCTCTTATTTATTATCATTTACATTTATACCATTATTATACATTTAATCTTTGTAAATATTTTTCTGCAAAAAAAGGATACCCCTAAGCTCATATGAGCTTAGGGGATACCTAACGGCTTTACGCCTTGTTATAGTAACTAATAAATTCTCGATATGCTATAAATTTTTCAGTTCCTATAGTTATAATTATACCTTTGTTGTAATATATGTCAACATATTTTCTTATCTTCCTTTAATATGAACTTCTTTTCCATTAAAAACTATTGCTAATTTAATTATATTATCTATATTACGATCTTTTAACTCAGTATCGTATTTCATGTTTTCTATTTGTTCTAAGGCTTCATCAAGCATTTCAGATATAGTTTCCTCATCTTCTTCATCATATCGTTTAAATTCAAATATAATACCTGGTCTTTTTATATTCTTAGGAATAAGCATAACATCATATCTACCAATTCCTGACTCTCTATTTGAACGTACCTCATATGTACTATTTAAAGATACAAGCATTCCTAAAACAAATGCATGATATACTTTTTCAGGGTCCCTTCCTTTTACATCAAAGTAACTAAAGCTTGTCATTACACATCTCTTAAATAACTTGCTAAAGTTTTTAATATCACCCATAGTTAAAGCTTTTATCATATTGTTATATTCAGATTCTATCTCAACTTCATTAAACCACTTTTCTATCATACCCTTATACATAGTCTTAATTTCTATATTGGGTATAGCTAACTTATACTTAAATATATGCTCTTCTTTAAACTTATCAATAGGCTTTAAATATCCAGATAAAAGTAAAAAGCTCCATAAATTCTCTTTTCCATAAGATAATTCGCTCATAACAACATCTTCATTTATTGTAGTTTCAACAAAGCCACCATTATATAAGGTTTCAAGTCCCATCTTTATTTCTTCTGTTCCTTTAGCTAAAAGACTTTTTATAATAGCATTTTCAGAGGTATTTACCCAATATGGCATAAACTCTCTATCAGGCTTATTTATATAAGAAAGTACTGACCAGGGATTATAAATAGTTGTTTTTCCAAATATATACCCATTATACCATTCCTTAAAGCCTTCAATTTTACTATCAAAGCCATAATATTTTAATAGGTTTAACGTTTCTTCTTCCGTAAAACCAAACTTATCAGAATACCTCTCACTTAATAAAGTATAAACTTCAAGATTGTTTAATCCTGAAAAAATACTTTCTTTTGCAACTCTTAAAATTCCAGTTATCATAGCCTTTTCCAAATTTATATTATCCTTTAAGGCAGCTGATAAGAAGTTTCTCATAAATGAAATCATTTGTGAATAGTAGCCTGTAAAATAACTATGATGTATAGGTGTGTCGTATTCATCAATTAAAAGTATTACTTTTTCTCCAAAATGCTTATTTAAATATTCACTTAATTTAAGTATTGAAATTTCAAGTTCTGAAGCTGTACTCTTACGTTTTACAATATTATTATAATATACTCTATCTTCTTCTCTTAGTTCATCTAAAATAAAGCTAAAAGAATTATAAATATCTGAAATTTTAAATCTAAACATTTCTATAAAGTTATCAAAATTATCATGCTTATCATCTTTAAATGTCATATATATTAATGGATACTTTCCTTGTTTATTCATTATTTCAGTTTCATTTTCTATTTTAAGTCCGTTAAATAAGTATCGTCTATCTTCAGTATACTTTTCTAAAAAATATCTAATTATAGACATATTTAATGTTTTACCAAATCTTCTTGGCCTTGGTATAAGTACTACATTTGAACTATCCTCTAAAAAGTCTTTAACTATTAGTGTTTTATCTATAAAGTAACTATTTTTATCGATTATTTCCTTGAAATCACTTGTACCTAAACTTATTCTTTTCAGAGTAATTCACCACCTTAACTTTTTAACTTCTATTTTTATATTATATCCAAATTTTAACCTTATAACAACAATTCTACCTACTAATAGTACAGTCAAAATTGCAAAAAGTTTATTCTTAAATTCCTCCTACATTAAATCCTATTACAAATCAAGGTTTAGCAATGTATAACTCTATTTCAAATTCCGTTAAAGTTAATAATTTACCTATTTAGGAGCTAACTCATCTATTAGCATAACCGTTCCAAATATCTCACCTTCAACAATAGCTACTATAATATTTTCAGTTTTAGTTGCACAACAATAAGTAATATAAAAAAGCTTTTAGGCATTGCCTAAAAGCTTTAATAAATTTCTTTTCATTTCTATAAATTCACTGCTTAATGATATATCATCACAATTATCTTTATAAAGGTTAACCTTAACTTCTCCCTTTATAATAGCTGGTTTTTCTGATATAACATAAACACGATCTGATATTAAAATAGCTTCATCTATATCATGAGTTATAAATAATATAGTTGAATTTGTTTTTTTCTTTAATTCTATTAACCACTTTTGAAGGTTTCCTCTAGTTATAGAATCTAATGCTCCAAAGGGTTCATCTAAAAGCATAATATCATCAGATGTTAAATATGTTTTTAGGAAGTTTGCTCTTTGCTTCATTCCTCCAGAAAGCTGACTTGGATATTTATTTTCATATCCCTTAAGCCCAAAGGTATCTAAGTATTTTTCTACTTCTTTTCTAGCTTCCTTTTTCTTTACACCCTTTAATACTAAGGGAATTGCAATATTATCTATAACCTTTTTCCAAGGAACCATCATATCCTTTTGATACATATAGCTAACTTTTCCATTAACATTTAATGTGCCTGAATCAACCGCGGTTAATTTAGTTATTATATTAAATATTGTGCTTTTTCCTGAACCTGATGGTCCTACTATAGATACAAGCTCACCTTCTTTAACATTAAAGCTTATATCTTCTAGTATTTTTACACCATCAAAGGATTTAGAAATATTGCTTAATCTAATTTTATTTTGGCAGGAATTCATTAGTATAAGCCTCACTTGCTTCTAAATTTTCTTTTATTAATCCATTTTCTAATAAGAATCCTGTGTAGTTATTCCAAACACTATCCTTCATTTCTCCCCATCTAGGTGAATCTGCTTTATATTCATTAGCTAAGAATTTTTGACTTTCTATTGCTAAAGCTTCATCTATTTCTGGAACTGCCTTAACTAATATTTTTGCTGATTCTTCTGGATTTTCTATTGCATACTCATATCCCTTTGATGTAGCTTCCATAAATTTAGTTACCATATCACTTTTATCTGATAATACCTTTTCTGATGAAGCTATTATTGG
>NZ_JBOFYU010000158.1:0-16283 GCF_051654825.1 Clostridium sp. | reverse complement strand
TATCATGTATAGCATCTAATCCTAATTCTTTAGCTCTCTTAGCTATTTTTAATTTTCCTTCAGTAGCTCCGTATTCTGCTTCTACTCTAGCTTTTAAGTTAGCTTTTGTATCTGCTACTACTACCTCTCCTAATAATTCAGCAAATCTTGCTGCATGATCTGCTTCTTCGAAAGCTATTCTTCTGTAAGCTTCTGCTACTTCTGGATATCCTTCTCTATCTGCTTGTCTACTCATTGCTAAGTACATTCCTACTTCTGTACATTCTCCAGTAAAGTTAGCTCTAAGTCCTTCTAATATTTCTTCATCTACACCAGCAGCTACACCTATTCTATGTTCATCAGCCCAAGTCATTTCTCCTTGTAACTCTTCGAATGCATCTGATCCTTTTTTACATACTGGACATATTTCTGGTACAGTTTCTCCTTCATATACCCAACCACATGGCTTACATACAAACTTTTTCATAATGTTATTCCTCCTAATTTCACCCGTTATATTTAAAATTTAATTAATTTTAATTTTTATTTTTATTATTTAATTATAATTTATATATACCCGTGGTTTTTAGGTCTAAACATTTTTTTACATATTTTTATATTTTTTATGTATAAAATATTGTATCTAGAGTATAGCCTCTTCTGTATTCTTATCGAATATATGAATCTTATTTAAATCTATTGTATATCTAATAGTATCTCTACTTTTAATATAATCATCTGTTGAAGTTTTTACTATTATGGTCTTTTCTTCTACATTTAAGTATATATAAGTTTCAGCTCCTAAATTTTCTGATATATCAACTTTTGATTCAAAAACAATCCCAGTATGCTTTTTTATATCATCCTCTTTGCAGTTTATATTTTCTGATCTTATTCCTACAATAACTTCTTTATTTTGATAATTTTTATCTTTAATTATTTTAGCTTTATCAACAGGTAATTCTAATTCTTTATCTAGCATATTTAAGAATACTTTTCCATCTTTTTCGTAAGTTTTACCATTAAACGTATTTATTTGTGGGCTTCCAATAAAACTTGCGACAAATAAATTGGCTGGTTTTTCATAAATTTTCCTTGGAGATGCTATTTGTTGAATAACTCCATCTCTCATTACTACTATTCTTGTTCCTAATGTCATAGCTTCAGTTTGATCGTGAGTTACATAAATAAATGTAGTTTCTAAATTTTTATATAATTTAGATATCTCAGCTCTCATTTGAACTCTTAGCTTAGCATCTAAATTAGAAAGTGGCTCATCCATTAAAAATACCCTTGGATTTCTAACTATCGCTCTACCCATAGCAACCCTTTGTCTTTGTCCCCCTGATAAAGCCTTCGGTTTTCTTTCTAAAAGGTCTTCAATATTAAGTATTTTTGCAGCCTCTAAAACTTTCTTGTCTATCTCTTCTTTTGAAGTTTTTCTAAGTTTCAATGCAAATGCCATATTCTCATAAACTGTCATATGTGGATATAGGGCATAATTTTGAAAAACCATAGCTATATCTCTATCTTTTGGTGCTACATTATTCATTAATTTATTATCTATATATAATTCACCTTCTGTTATTTCCTCAAGTCCTGCTATCATTCTTAACGTAGTTGATTTTCCACAACCTGAAGGTCCAACAAATACTATAAATTCTTTATCCTTAATTTCTAAATTAAAATCTTTTACTATTTTAAATCCTTTTTCATACTCTTTATTTATATTATTTAACAACAATCCCGCCATTTTCATTCTCCTTAAGTCACTCTATTAACGAATTAAGCCTACCAGAACTTATATACATACTTATATAATAATATGGATATATAAACCATATCATTAGTCCATTTATATCTAAACCATACTTATACTCTAGTCCTATTATCACAATAAATGAAACGCTTAACATAACACTTATTATAATGGCACCTTGTTTTATATTATTTATCTTTATTCTGTTTCTAAAATTAAGGAATAATATTATAGATAAAATACTAAACATTATACTTTTAGTAGCACTTTGGATATTGATAATATCAATATTATATTTTTTCATATACAATATAGTTTCAAATTTTTCTGTATACTCCTTAAATAATCCTTCCCAGTATCCAAAATCTGACCATTTATTAGGAATAAGATCATAAGGTATCTTTATTTCTATACCTGTTATTTTTATTAATATTGCAAATATAGCTACTGTAAATGCTATATATATAATAAATAAAAATGGCTTTCTTTTAACTAGTGATATTTCTTTAATACATTTAACTAATAAAAGTATTGCTATTATAAATGGTAAAATCATAATAAATATATTTGCTATATTATAATAAATTTTACTATCTACTCCAAAATTATCTATTGAGTATCTATTACTAAATTCTTTAATACTTTTACTCACATTACCATCTACTTCAATTGCTATTGCATCCATTATCTCCTTAGAATCATAATCTGTTTGCATAACTATAGTGTTATTCATACCACTATGAATTCCTATTATTTTAACTTCTCTATTATCATATTTTAAAACTTGTCCAACAACATCAGTACTACCAAATAATTCATAAGCAGTTTCTTGATCGATTAAACAACCTTCTTTATTATCTAAAAATAATATTGGTCCTTTTATTAATAATGATGAATCTCCACAAACTTTGATTACATCCACATTTGTAGTCCGATTTAAATTAGTGTACTCTATCTCTACATCATCAATCTGCTTCCATCCTGTAAATGATAGTTTTTTCTTTTCTATTTCCTCTGATTTATGCATATTGTTTATCTCATATGCAGTTAGAGACTTATTATTTGAGTAAATATTGGCTATATGTTTACCTTCTTTTGATTTATTCGCATAACCTATTGAAAATCCTAAACACACAATCATTAAACATAATATAATTATATTGACTATGTGCTTTTTATGACGCATTATTTACTCTCCTTTCTCACTCTATCTCCACTTTTAATACTTTTATTTGAACTTGTTATTATTTCATCACTTGTAGATAATGCTCCATCCTTTATTCCTACATATTCACTATTTTTTTCTTCTATTTCTACACTAATTTTCATTGCTACATCTTCGCTACCAAGCACTGTATCTTTCTTGTTCATAACTAAAACAAAGTATTCATTTTTTTCAATATGAAGCGCTTCTAATGGAACACATACTGAATAATTTTTACTTTCTTTGAAAATTGCTAAACTAGCATACTCACCGATTTTACCTTTTCCTTTTGGTAATTTAACTATTACATCTAAAGTTTCAGGATTTGACTTATTCTCTTTAATAGCATCTACTTTTAATTCTTCAATAGAGTTTCTGCTACTTAAACTATTTAAAATTACATCTTGACCTACACTTACTTCTTTTTCTGATGTTTTAGGCATTTGAGCTATAAACTGATTGCCTTCACTCTCATCTGCTATAGAAATCGCAGCTGATTTAGATGTCATATCTCCTGATGTTATATGAACACTTGTTACAATTCCATCTTTGCTACTAGTTATTTTACCTTTATTATTTTGTATTGCTTGTAATTTGCTTAACTTAACATTTAATTTTGATTTTTCATCTTCATTTTTTGAATCCTCTAGTGCTCTTTTACTTGCTAAAAGTGTTGCTTCCTTACCATTAACTAAAGTTTCGTATGCAGATTTTTTTTGATTATAATCTTCCTCTAATAATTTTTTTTCTTCTTCATTATTGCAATTATCTAGGGCTGATTTTGCACTATTCATAGCTTGCTTTGCACTTTCAATGTTCTTATTTTCCGCATTTAAGGCTATATTGTAATCCTCACTAGCTCTTGATGTATTTTTATTAATTTCAGATATTTCTTTTTTCACTTCTGAAACTTTGTCATTAATATCTTCTACATTTAATGTTAAAAGTAAATCTCCTGATTTAATATTTTCTCCTTCTGATACATCTACAGATTCTACTATTAATTCTGGATATACATTAATATGTTCTTCCTTACTTTGGACTATTTGCCCTTCTAAAGTAATTTGACTATCAATACTCCCTTGTATTCCCTTAGTTACTTCTACTCTTGGAATTGTTAAAGAGTCTGAAAAACGAGATAATACAGTAAACATAATCATAAGTGAAAAGAAATAAACTAATATTCTAACTGATTTGGTTTGACTAATTACTTTTTCATTAAATTCATAGTTAACTATTTTTTTAAAATTTATCTTTCTTTTTAATTTCATCCTATTTTTCTCCTCCAGATGTAGCTGAGATACCTTCTTTTAAGTACTTTTGTCCTGCAAAGAATACTGCAAGAGATGTTAGTAACGTAACTAACGACGCTAAAAATGCAATATCTGCATTTTCTAAACCTATATTTGGTAAATATAAAGATATAGGCCAAAGACTTGGGTCTTCTATAAAAGTTAAAGGCTGCTCTATTAAATTCCAATATTCTATAAAACCTAATACCATTGCAGATATTATACCTGGCATCCCTAATGGAATTCCAATATTTATAAACACTTTGCTTTCACTAGCTCCATCTATTCTTGCAGCTTCCAATATACTACTAGGTATATTAGAGAAGAATCTATACATTATAAATACCGGAAAAGTAGAAAATATTCCAGGTATTATTAAACTTAAATGTGTATTTATCATCTTAAACTTATCTAAAACTATATAATTTGATAGCATAGTTACTTGAAACGGCATAAGCATCACAACTATATAAATAGTAAATAATAGTCTTTTGTATGGAAACTTGTATTGTGCAAATGACCAAGCTGCCGGCATAGCTACTAAGACTTGCCCAAATAACACTAAAGCAACTATTTTTATAGAGTTCCAGTACATTACAAAAAACTCTGGTGTATCTAAAAGTAATTGAATTATTGATTTTATAGTCGGGTATTTAGGAAATAACGCCCACCTAACATACCCTTTTGCTTCTGATAATACTGGTCCTAAACATTCTCTTAATTCATCTATCCCCATAAATGACCCTGATACTATTAAAATTATAGGTAGGCACATAAATATTGCTAAAAGTATTATTATTAATTTACTTACATTCTTCTTCATCTAATTCTCTCTTTCCCAGCTTCTTTGTAAAAACATTATAAGTATAAATATTATTACACCCATAACTACTGAAGCTGCTGATATTTTTCCAAAAGAAAGTTCTCTAAACCAGTTGTTAAATAAATGTTGCAATAAATACATGCTTTTATCTGGATAGTTTCCTGCTATCAAATATGCTTCCCTAAACACTTTAAATGAATTTAGTAAAGATAATACTGTAATTGTATATAATGTAGGCTGTAATATAGGCATAGTTATATGTCTAAATGAAGTCCATCTTGAAGCTCCATCTACTTTTGCAGCCTCATATATCTCTTTTGGAATACAGCTAAGTCCAGCCATCCATAAAATGATGTTGTAACCAAGATTTTTCCATATATACGTAAAAATTAATATCCAAAGAGCATAATCTGAATTCATCCAATCAACACCAGAGGCTTCTAAGTTAATTAAGAAGCCATTTAATATTCCTTGTTGATGAAAAACAATTTTCCATACAAGTACAACTGATGCTATAGGTATAGCTAGCGGTATTAAAAATGCTGTTGTTAGCTTTTCTGATGATCTAAATAGATCATATATTAATACCGCTAGTAGTAATGATAATCCAAGCAATAAAGGTATACATATTAGTACAAACTTTATTGTATTCTTTCCTGCTAGTCTAAAAGGTATATTATTGAATATTTCTATATAATTGTCTAAAAAAACAAACTCCCTTGATACTTCACTTTGAAAGGATCTTATAACTACATCCAAAAATGGAATAAGAATAAATATTAATACTCCTATTAAACTTGGAATTAAAAAACCTAATAAAGCTTTATTAATTTTTACTTCGTTCATTGTTTTTGTTTTTGTTAGTTTTTTTAACATATTTCACTCTTTTATTCTGATAAATATATTTCTAATTTATTTTGGATTGCTTTAACAGTCTCATCTAATGATTTTTCCCCTAAAATATATGCATCAAATTCATCTATTGTTTTTCTTAATACTTCCATATCTAGATTTATTATAGTATCTATGCTCTCAATTTTTTTCATTAAGCTATCTACTTCACCTTGAGATATTTCTTTAATCTTAAATTCGATCATTTCTCCGTCGATATCTCCCATTGCAATACTTTGTCCATATATACTCTCATCTTGAATGAAACTAGATTTAAATGAAGCTTTATTTACAGGGAAACCAGACATTGTATCTATGTTTTGGTATTCTTCACTAAATAACATTTTTACAAAATCTTTAGCTATATCTTTTTTACTACTTTTTGAATTTATCCCTATAGTATCTAAAGCTATTAATGAACCTTTACCTTCACCATTCCATATATCATAAGATACATTTTTATTAAATTCCTTAATTGTTTCTATTATACTTAAATCATTTAAACTTGCAAAATTATACATACATAATGATGTAGGATTTTTAGTTAATAATTGTGAGTAATCACCAATATTCTCAGTACCTATTTCTTCAGCACTTTTATCTGGTTCATATTCTTTCATCATTTCTATCATTTCTTCATGTTGCTTTACCTTTTCAGGTGAATTTTTATCTTCTATTGAACTATATATTTTTTTAGTATTTTCTAAGAAACTACTTAAATTTTTAGTATTTATTGTTTTATCATTATTAATCCAGTTATCTCCAGATTGCTTGTATAATAAGTATACCAATTCACCTGGCGAAAATACATCTATAACACTTCCCTTAGCATTTTTACTAATATCTTCAATAGCTTTTGCTAATGAGCTTAATGTATTTATATCACTTGCATTCTCTCCAATTATTGTAGGTACATTGAATTTTAATGGAGCCGAATAAACTTTTCCATCTGCTGATTTTGATGCTTTAACTACATTTGAAAGTAGTGCATCATCACCTTCTACAATATCTGTAATATCTTCAAGTAACCCTTTTTGTGCATAAGACTGTAGAGGTAACTCATCTAACATAATGATATCAGGACCTTTTCCTGCCATTATTTCTGTATTAATCTTTTTTATTACATCCGTTTTAGTAATTGACTGATTAGAATCTATACCAACTTTTAAGTTAATATGTACGTCTGGATGTGATTTTTGATACATAGCAATAGCCTGTCTCATTTTTTCTGAATCATACATTGAGAAAATAGAAATTTCTTTTTCCTGGCTTACTACCATATCAGCATCATACTTATAACTTTTTAGTATACATTCGCCTTCCATATTTCTTAATAGCATCATAAATTCATCTTCTGATGTTTGCATGAATTGTTGTACATAATTAGTGCTTAAACCACTACGTGTACCATCAATTATTTTATCTTGTGTTTTACTTCCCATTTTATAAGAATATATTCCATCTTTATTAACAAAGTAGAACATATCTTTCTCCTTACCTGGATATATATTTGAGTCTGATGCAATTATTTCTTTTTCTATACTTACATCACCTTTGTTTTGTCCACTTTCAATATCAAATTCTATTACTTTTTCTAATGATGCTACTAATAAAGAGTTACCATTGATAGCCCAACTAGATACATTTTCTAAATCATATTTGTATTCTTTTTTTACAGATCCTGTTTTTCCATCTAGTTTAACTATTTTACTTTTTTCATAATCTTGTAAGTATATATCTCCGTTGTTATCAGTTTTTGCTTCACCACTTCTATTTAATAGGCCTTTGTCTATAGCTGCTTCTTTACTATTTCCACTTGGATCTATTGAAATTGCTTTACTCTCATAAGTTACTGATGAATCCGCTTCTCCTTGTAAATCTATGTCATATATAAGAAGTGCACTTTTATCATCTTTTATATTAATACTTCTAATATTACTTCCTTCTGGCAATTCTGGTATCTTAAATTCCTTTTTATCCCAGTTTTCTCCATTATCCTTTGATGTATAAAGTTGATTTTTTAAATCTTCTCCATAGCCTGTTAAAGCTATATCTCCATTTTCTAATATATCAATTGAAGTTACATCTATTATATTTTCTGGTAGTTTTAATTCTGTTTCATTATACCCACCTTTAGTAACACTCTCTTCTTTGCTACAAGCTGTCACCATACTTATTACAAAGATAAGAGTCATTATTATACTGACACTTTTCTTTATTCTTTTCATACTTACCTCCAAGTTTATAATAAGCTATATTAACTTATTTATATTTAAACCTCTACTCTTATAGAGACTTTTACAGTAATTCAATAATCTTTTGCTATGTTATTTAGTATATTCTTTAATCTATGTTATTTCAATTACGCTTAGCTTACATTAAATAAGTTAATCTTACTAATTAGTAAGATTAACTTATACACCTCTTTTATGTTTTATGTAAATAAAAATGGAGCACTTATTAGGCTCCATTATTTTTTACACTCATATTAATATTTTCATTATTAGCTTTGTTGTTGTGCTTTTCTTTTATGTAATTTATATCGTCTATTATAACTCTATGTACTACATCTTCACTTTTGAAGTTACATATTTTAAATACTATTTGAATAAAGTATCCTAATCCTAATGCAGTTATAACCGTACCGAAACCTGCACTTCCACCTAATATGTATCCTGCTATTAATGCTCCTACTTCCATCGTTCCTCTTATTACTACTACTGGCTTGTTGATTCTTTTTTGAAGTGCTATCATCATACCATCTCTTGGTCCGCTTCCTAAACCACATCCAATGTATAGTACCATTCCGATTGCCATAAATAACATTCCTATACATAACATTATAAGTCCAACAAATACATTGTTTGCTACTGGTACTATTCCTGTAAATAGTATTATGTCTAAGAATAGTCCTACAAGTATCATATTAAGTACTGTCGCCCAGCCTATGTTTTCACCTAGTATGATATCTATTAATACTACTACACCACCTACTACTATTGTTGACGTTCCCATTGTAATGCCTAATTTTTTTGCTATACCTTCATGAAGTACATCCCATGGTGATAGACCTATATTTGCATTTATCATAAAGGCTACTGCAAATGAGCACATTATGAATCCAAATATTAACCTTGGCATTTTTTTAATTAATTGATTTAACATTTCTTATCCTCCGAACATTCTTTACTTTCAAACTATTTATTCACCTATTCTATAATACTATACTACACTTGTTTATTCTATAATAAATTTAAATACATACAAAAAAGCCCAGGAACATTCCAAGGCTTTTAGATTTATTATTTAATTATTTTTTATAAACTATATTATCATCCTTTATAGTTTCTAATACAGTAATATCTTTTATTGTCATAGGCTCTACTTCTAATGGATTTTTATCTAATATTACTAAATCTGCTTTTTTACCAACAGTTATAGAACCTTTAGTATCTTCTTCAAAATACTGATACGCAGCATTTATAGTTATACCCTTTAGCGCTTCATAAGGAGTTATCCTTTGACTTGCTCCTAGCATAACACCCTTTCTAGTAACTCTATTCACAGCATTATGTACAGTTAACATCATATTAGGTGGTAACACTGGAGTATCTTGGTGGAATGTATACTTGATATCTTTATTTATAGTAGACTTAACAGGTGATATCCTACTCGCTCTAGCATCTCCTAAGTTTACTCTATGAATATCTCCATAGAAATACACATGGTCTACAAAGTAACTAGGCATCATACCTATCTCTTTATACCTATCAATTTGCTCATCTCTAATTATTTGGGAATGAATCGCTACAGGTCTTAAATCATCACTACTATTTAAATCTTCTTTAACCTTTGTGTATATATCTTGTAATTGATCCACAGCACGATCTCCATTAACATGAGTTAATAGTTGCCATTTGTTAGATATAGCTAACTTCATATAATCATAAACTTGCTCATCATTAAATATTTGGTAGGCAACATAATCCTCTCCTTGTTCACCATTTGGTAAATAAGGCTCTGTTAACCATGCTGTTCTACCTTGAGGTGAACCATCTAAGAATAATTTTACCCCACCTATTCTAAAGTTTTTGCCGTTGTAATTAGTATTATTTGAAACTTTAACACCCATATCACTCTCTTTTGCACTCTCTACTCCTGGGAATAAAACATAGTCTAATTTTAATAATCCAGCATCTTGAGCACCATTTATTATTTTTAGAGAATTAGCTGTACTCATACCATCTTGGCAAGTAGTTATACCAAAACTTGCATAGAAATCTTGAAGTGATAATAATTTTTTCATTATCTCTTCTGGCTTAGGTGCTGGTATTACAGGCATTACACTTGGTAAAAATGCTGTTTCTTCCATAAATCCATCAAGTTCTTTTGTATCTCCTACTCTTCCAAATATTCCACCTTGAGGATCTTCTGTATTTTCATCTAATCCCATTTTAATTAATGCTAAAGTGTTCGCACATCCCATATGTCCTGAAGCATGAGACACTATAATAGCATGTTCAGTAGAAATTTCATCTAAATCAAATTTAGTTGGATGTGCTTGATTTTCAAATCCTGCATTATCATATCCTAATGCTAAAACTACACTTCCTATTGGAATATTATTATCTGATATATGTTTTTTAACCTTATTTTTCATATCTTCTTTAGTTAACACATCCCCTACAGGAGGCGGCGCTAAAGTACAGTTTCCAAATAGTGGTACATAATCTAGAAAGTGACCATGTGAATCTAAAAATCCAGGCAATAGTGTTTTGCCATCTAGATCTTTCTTTTCAGTATTTTCATCACATAACTTTAATGCTTCTTCTTTAGTACCCACAAATTCAATTATCCCATCTTTTACAAGTACACACTCTGCACTTGGTGTTTTTTCATCTATCGTTATTATATTACCGTTAAAATACAGTGTTGATTTCATATAAAATTACCCCCGAAAAAAATTATTTATATTTATACATATTCAGAAACACTATCCTCGTTATAATCTTCTTTAAATAGCCACTTATCTCCTGCTTTATCAAGCAAAGTTATTCCAAGTGGAACTGATGCAACTATACTTATAGCCGCCATTAATATCATAAAATCTATAATATATCCAAGACCTACAGCATTAAGCGGTCCCATAAGTATTAATGAAAAGTTTACTAGTATTATACCCTTAGGAACAAAACTCGCTGCTGCAAATATTCTTTCACCTTCTGTATATCTATTATCTTTAAGCACTATCCTCTTAGTTACAAATCCTTTTATAAGGATTGCTATAAATGTAACTGTTATTCCAAATATTAACATAACCGGATTAAGTAACGCCCTTATGTTTATTAACGAACCAACATATGTAAATATTATTGGACTACCAAACATAGCAAATATTATAGATGAATTTAAACCTATCACTGAACCTAGTTTGTTTTTTTCCTTTTGATTAATGCCCACTGATATTGCCACTATTATTAATACAGCTAAACTTTTCAATGGTCCTGATAAGTTTAATAAAAATGCAAATATTATAAAATAAATCATTGTATAAGCTATCTTTAACTTTTTATTATCTGGATTTTGATGAACCTTATCACTTAGTGGGCTTAAAGCCTTCGCTGCTATACCACCTAATACTCCAGAAATTACACATACAATTACTAAACCTACAACTACAGCAAAAACTATCCCTGTAATCATTATTGGTGAAAGTTCCATCCCCATTGCAGGTGCTACTGTTAAAATCAATGCCACTACTAGAAGTGGAAATGGTATAAAATTATCAAATATAGATGCTGTTATTAATGAGTCAGTTATTCTATTCTTACCTGCATACCCCTTCATATTGTACCCAACACAAGCAGGTATGATATTTGCAGGAGATGCCATTGCAAATAACATCATTATAATCATCACTTGCCAAAAGCCAAGATCAAATCCAAGTGGTAATACTTTGACACCTATAGTCACTATAACTGTCATTATTATCCCCTCTATAAAAACAGGTAGTGATGATAGGGTTATTGTGTCTTTACCTGAAGTTTTTAATTTATTTAAATCTATATTAAACCCCGCTCCAAAGAACATTAACCAAAGTGCTATAGTATTATAATTTGCCATATTAGGTAGCAAATCTTGATTTCCAAATATATGAACTATACCTGCACTTCCTCCAAACAGTATCCCCATAGCTAAATAAAATATAGGTGGTGCTATTTTAGTCTTTTTTGATATGAATTGTCCAACTATAAATAGTATGGGTGCAATTACTACCAACGCTAATATATCCATATTTTTTCTCCTCCCAAATATTCTAATTGATAAATTCTTCCCCTTAATTTTATATAAGATACAACTTATATATAGTTTAAAGTTGCATCTACCTATTTAATTTAAGGGTATTCCATTAATTACCATTTGTCAACGATATATTTTTTAAAATATATGCATTAGTTTAAACAGTCTCCCTGTTAGATTCTATTTATTACCTCAAATTTTCCTCCTATTTATATATTCGTATATAAATTTTATTTTCTATCAAAAAAGCCTTGGAATAATCCAAGGCTTTCAATTTAATATTTATTATTTATTATTTGTTTCCAAAGTGTCTTTCTAATAATCCTAAGAATGCTTTACCGTGTCTAGCTTCATCTTTACACATTTCATGAACTGTATCATGTATAGCATCTAATCCTAATTCTTTAGCTTTTTTAGCTATTTTTAATTTACCTTCAGTAGCTCCGTATTCTGCCTCTACTCTAGCTTTTAAGTTAGCCTTTGTATCTGCTACTACTACTTCTCCTAATAACTCAGCAAATCTTGCTGCATGATCTGCTTCTTCGAAAGCTATTCTTCTGTAAGCTTCTGCTACTTCTGGATATCCTTCTCTATCTGCTTGTCTACTCATTGCTAAGTACATTCCTACTTCTGTACATTCTCCAGTGAAGTTAGCTCTTAGACCTTCTAATATTTCTTCATCTACACCAGCAGCTACACCTATTCTGTGCTCGTCAGCCCAAGTCATTTCTCCTTGTAATTCTTCAAATGCTTCTGGTCCTTTTTTACATACTGGACATATTTCTGGTACAGTTTCTCCTTCGTATACCCAACCACATGGCTTACATACAAACTTTTTCATAATGTTATTCCTCCCAATTTTACTCATCGTAATTTATTATGTTAGATATATACCCGGCGTTTTTGGGTCTAAACATTTTTTATACATTTTTTTGTGTTTTTTGCATTTTTTTAGTTTTATATGTCAAACTTTATAAACTTTGATTAGTGAATTGATTTAGAGGGAATATATAGTTTTATGAAACGAGGTGTTTAAGATGAATTCAAAACAAATAACTATAAAGGATTCTTTAATTCTATTTATATCAATAATTTCAATACTCGTATTTGGAATTGGATTATTGAAAGTTGATTTACAGGTAATTTTATTGATGTCTCTATTTTTTACTATAGGATATACTTTATATAAAGGTTACTCCTGGGATGACATTGTAAATAGTATGAAAAAAAGCATATCTAGAGCTTATGATGCACTACTTATATTCATACTAATTGGTGCAACGATTGGAGTATGGATATTATCTGGTACTATACCAAGTCTAATATATTATGGACTTGATATATTATCGCCACAAATATTTTTACCTGCAGGACTTATAATATGTAGTTTAACTTCACTTGCTACAGGTACATCTTGGGGTACAGTATCTACTGTAGGCATTGCACTTATAGGTATTGGTGAAAGCTTAGGAATTCCATCATCTATAACGGCTGGTATGATAGTTTCTGGCGCATTTTTTGGTGACAAAATCTCACCTATGTCTGATACCACTAATTTAGCAGCAGCGGCTACTAATACTAATTTATATGATCATATATCATCAATGTTATATACAACTGTGCCATCATATATACTCGCACTTATAATTTATGCTTTTGTTGGCTTTAATTATGGAGCAAATAGTATTGATTATACTCAAATAGCTTTAATTAAAGATACTTTAGCTAGTACCTTTAATATATCGGTAGTAACACTTGTACCTATGTTTATAGTAATACTTTTTAGTATTAAGAAAAAGCCGGCTCCAATATCTATGGCTATAGGAGTGATTACTGGTGCTTTAGTTTGCTTAATAGTTCAAGGTGATACATTATCACAAACTCTAGGTGTTATAAATAATGGATACCAAATCCCTACTAATATAGAAATTGTTGATACACTATTATTAAGAGGTGGCATACAAAGTATGATGTCTACTTTTTCACTTGCTTTTATTGCTCTTTCTCTAGGTGGTGTCCTTGATGAAGTTGGGTATCTAAAGATTCTAGTTCAAAGTGTGCTAGTTAATATAAAAAAAGTTGGTAGTTTAATTTTACTTACTATTTCATCTTGTATATTAAGCAATGCTATTATGGGTGAGGCTTATTTATCCATTATATTAAATTCTAACCTATATAAAGATGCTTATGATAAAAAGGGACTAGATAGTCGTATGTTGAGTAGGTCTATAGAAGAAGGTTCTACTTTGACTACAGGACTTATACCTTGGACCACTGCAGGTGCTTTTATATCTGCTAGTTTGGGTGTTAGTGCTTTTGAGTATGCTCCTTTTGCATTTTTCAATTTAATTAACCCCATTCTGTCTATAGCTTTTGCTTATTTAGGAATATTTGTATTTAATAAGTTTAATGAAAATAAGAAGATAGGATAATAAGTTTATACAAAAATAAGCCTTGATTAGAAATATCCCTTAAAAAGTTATTTCTTACTCAAGGCTTTTGTTTTATCTAAAGTTCCTTTATATACCACATATCACAAGCATAGTGCTCTGTATCAATTATTGGTTTATCTAATTTAGTAAATCCATGTTTTGAGTAAAAACTGTTTGCCCTTTCCATATTCGCAAATGTTTCTAAATAGCACTGATTATAATGTTGCTTAGCAAAGTCTAGAGATATTTCTAGTAACTTGGTTGCAATACCACTTCCCCTTACTTCTTTAAAAGCATACATCTTTTGTAATTCACATACATTATCCATTCCTACTAATGGACCTATACCACAACCTGCTACAATTTTGTTATCTTGTTCTACTACCCAATATTTTGAATTTTCGGGTTGGTATAGTTCAAAGAAGTTGCCTAAGTTTGGATCAGACCAAGCACATCCAGGTTTATTTGCTTTGTATTCTATTAGGCAGGTTCTTATTAAATTCTCTACTTCTTTGTTATCTCTTTTTTCTATTTCCCTAATTATCATACGATCCTCCCACTTGTATAAATATTGACTCTTTAGTCAAGTATACTATATGTCACTTTATATCTGTTGTAAATTAGATTAGTTTTTAAGGAGGTTTTTATGAAAAAGAATATTATCGCTTTTATATGTACCATAGTTTCTTTAGTTGTTATAATTTGCCTAACATATATTAGCTCTACTATTAATAGTGAAGATGTTTCTACTGAAACTTACTCTTCTAATGACTCTAATGGTCTCTCTAGTCTAGATAGATTAATGCAAGGAAATGAAAAATATATCAAAGGTTCTTACAATCCCTCTTTGATTGATTCTAATACTAGACAATCATTATATAAGAATGGCCAAAAGCCTTATGCTGCAATACTTACATGTTCTGATTCTAGAGTTGTACCTGAGCACATATTTTATACAGGTCTAGGAGAAATATTTGTAATACGAGTAGCTGGGAATGTAATAGATGAATCTGTAATGGGAAGTCTTGAATTTGCTGTAAATAACTTAAAGGTTCCTTTAGTTATGGTAATGGGTCATCAAGATTGTGGTGCGGTGTATAATTCTAAGTCTAATGATATCAAAGGAAGCTTAGGACAAATACTCTCTAAAATAGCACCAAGCTATGAAAAAGCCCTTAAACTAGGTGGTAGTGAAACTGATATAGTTGAAAGAGCAACAGATTTCAATGTAAAAAACTCACTTGAACTTATTGGTAATAATGAAATCATACAAAAGTATGTAAAAAATGGCTCTGTTGATTTAGTCGGTTCAAACTATAATTTAGAAACAGGCAAAGTACGAATAATAAAAGCCTTGGAATAATCCAAGGCTTCATCTATTATATATATTATTTATTTCCAAAGTGTCTCTCTAATAATCCTAAGAATGCTTTACCATGTCTAGCTTCATCTTTACACATTTCGTGAACTGTATCATGTATAGCATCTAATCCTAATTCTTTAGCTCTCTTAGCTATTTTTAATTTTCCTTCAGTAGCTCCGTATTCTGCTTCTACTCTAGCTTTTAAGTTAGCTTTTGTATCTGCTACTACTACCTCTCCTA
>NZ_JBOFYU010000157.1:0-4919 GCF_051654825.1 Clostridium sp. | reverse complement strand
TACAGTAGCAATTATAAGTGGCTCTATTTTAATACCACCATCACTTAAAATACTTGCATTTACAATAATAATATATACAGCTGCAAAAAAAGATGTTAGGGCAGCAACGACTTCACCTCGAATTGTAACATTATGTTCTTTTAATTTAAAAATATTTCTCATCATTTCAACCTACTTTTTATAAATTAACTTTTGTATCTATTTATATTTTATTAGAATAAATTGATACAAGTTTATTTTTCCGAAAAATTTATAAATAATACAATACCTTTATAGAAATTTTAAATTTTAAATGATAATATATAATAAGAAAAAAATTAGTAGTTGTGAGGAAATACATATGAAAAATAGTTTTAATATTGATAATTTTATAAATAAATATCCTTATACATCTAAAGATATTAATGAAAATAATATTAATGAAAACAATTTGAAAGATATTTACGAGAATTATATATGTTACAAAAATACTTATGAAAATCAAGCAAATTTTATAGCTAATATTTTACGTTCTCATTCAGAAGTTCATTCAGTTAAATCAAGAATAAAAGATCCAGAAAGATTAATTGAAAAGGTTGTTAGAAAGACTGAAGATAGAAAAAATAAATATGGTGATGACTTTCAATTTAATGTAGATAATTATAAAGATGAAATAAATGATTTAATAGGAATAAGAGTAATACATATTTTTAAGGATCAATGGAAGAATATTCATGATTTTATAATAAAAACTTGGAATGTAGTAGAAATTACAGCCAATGTTAGAGATGGCGATAATACAAAAGTATTTAATGATTTAGGAATTGAAGTAAGATCAAGAAAATCTGGTTATCGTTCAGTTCATTACTTAGTTCAGTTAAGCTTTACACAAGAATACACAACTATTGCAGAAATTCAAGTTAGAACTATATTCGAGGAAGGGTATGGGGAGATAGATCATAGACTAAGATATTCTCATAGCAAAATCCCTATGATTTTAGAATCAAACTTACTTTTATTTAATAGAATAGCAGGAAGTGCAGATGAAATGGCTTCTCTAATAAATAAATTAAGTGAAGAGTGGTATCATAAAGAATTAGATTACAACAATATATTAATGGAAAAAGATAAGGAAATAGAAGCCTTAAAGGCCAAATTAAATAAATAGAATAATTTATGCTAATGGAGTAATTGATAATATTATTTCATTAGCATTTTTATTTTATTAAAAAATTTTATTAAATGAAAGCCAATTAATTTGTTAATAGAAAAAATAAACCTATACTTTATAGAATTACTTTATGTGAGATAAAATCTAGCTTTTGTACTATAGAAAATTATCCTTATAAAGTAATAAGGTGTAAAATAATGAAAAAAATATTGTAATTGTTGGAAAGCTATGATAAAATAAAACACGAACAATATTTAAACTTAGATTAATAATTATCGTGTTTTGGTGTTGTTTAGTAAAATAAAATAGAAAGATTAATTTTATTTTATGTATTTTATAATAATTAAATCATATTGATTAAAAGTACAAAAATTTAATCCATTAAATTCGTCAAGATACAAACTGCAGGACGGGAAACCTGGATCGCTATTATAAGCCTGGGTATCTTAAACTTTATTTAATTGGAGGATTTAAAATGAAACAAACAACTAACAATTTAAAACAACTTATCCGTGCTGGTAGAGGAATTGTTCCATCACATTCAGTAATTAAAGGTGGAAGCTTAGTAAATGTAATGACAAGTGAAGTTTATAAAGCTGATGTTGCAATTTACGAAGATACTATAGTTGCAGTAGGAGATGTAAGTGACTACATATCAGAAGATACTACAATAATTGATGCAACAGGAAAATTCTTAGTACCAGGTCTTATCGATGGGCACATACATAGTGAATGTAGCAAACTTAGCATAACAAGCTTTGCAAAAGCAGTAGTACCATGTGGTACAACAAGTATGATATCAGGTCTTGATGAATATATTTCAGTTTCAGGTTTAGAAGGTTTACAGGAAGTTTTTGAAGAAATAAAAGCTAGTCCTTTAAAAGTATTTTGGGGGGCTCCATATAAGACACCATATACATTCCCACAATCTACAGTTGCATTTAACTTTACTAAAGATGTACATGCTACTGTTCAAAAGTGGCCAGAATGTTTTGGTGTATGGGAAACAGTTCGTGAATATGTTCAAGAAGAAGATATAGATACTTTAGGTGCTATTGAAGAAGCTTCAAAAAATAGATTGCCTGTATTTGGTTGTGCACCAATGGCAAGAGGTAAGGAGTTAAATGGTTATCTTTGTTCAGGAGTACGTTTAGATCATGAAAGCTATGATCACGAGGAAGTAGTTGAAAAAATGCGTAAGGGTATGCATATGGTAATTCGTGAATCATCAGTTACACATTTCCTTAAAGAAAATATAAGAGCAGTTACAGAAGTTAATCCAGCACTTGCAAGACGTGTAAGTTTTTGTACAGATGATGTAACAGCTACAGATGTATTAGAAAAAGGTCATGTAGATAACTTAGTTAGATTAGCTATTAAAGAAGGGGTAGACCCAATGACAGCTATACAGATGGCAACTATTAATAGTGCTGAAGCCTATAGAATAGATCATATGGTAGGATCTATTTCACCAGGAAGAATTGCAGATATACTTTTAGTAGATAGTATAGAAGGCTTTAATGTGGAAACTGTAATTACTAATGGGAAATTAGTTGCAAAAAATGGGAAGTTATCTTATGAATTAAAGGCTCCAAAAAGAAGTTCTGTTTTAACTAGTGAGTTAAAGTGCAAAATGACTACTAAAGAGGACTTTTTATATAGAGTAAATATAGATGAAGGAAAAGCAAAAGTCCTTTCAATGAATGTAAAGGGACCTTTTGTGAGAAAAAGAAGAGATGTAGTGCTAGATGTTAAGGATGGGATAGTAAATCCAGATATAAATCAAGATGTATTAATGGTTTCAGTTCTTGAGCGTTTTGGGCGTAATGGAAATAAATCTTTAGCATTTTGTTCAGGATGGAAGCTTAAAAAAGGTGCAATGGCTTCATCAGCAGCTCCAGATGATAATAATATAATTGTTATGGGTGCAGATGCAAATGATATGTCAGTTGCAGTAAATCACTTAATTGAAAATGGTGGTGGACAAGTTGTCGTTGCAGATGGAAAAGTAATAGAATTCTTATCACTTCCAGTTGGAGGAATTGCAAGCGACTTAGAACCAGAAGAAATAGCATATAGAGAAACACTTTTAAATACGGCAGCAAATGAATTAGGATGCGATTTACCAGAACCTTTAATGTACATGTTCTTTTTACCTATAACAGCCATTCCTGATTATGCAATTACAGATGTAGGACCAGTTGATTGTATTGCTTTAAATACATTTAATCCAATATTAGAGCTTATTGAAAATAAGTAGTATATAGGGGTAGATATAATGGAAAAAAGAGATTTAAAGAAATTAATAGATATTGCATCAGGAAGAGAAAAAGCAGATTTAGTAATTAAAAACTGTAAAGTAGTAGACGTATATAATGGGACTATTATTGAAGGTGATATTGCATTAAGTAATGGAATAATTGCTGGCGTAGGAAGTTATGAAGGAGAAAAAGAGATTGATGCAAATGGAAAGTATGCATCTCCAGGCTTTATAGATAGTCATATTCATATAGAGTCTTCGTATGTAAGTCCAGAGGAACTAGGCAGATTAGTAGTTCCTCATGGAACTACTACAATTATTGCAGATCCACATGAAGTTGCTAATGTTTGTGGATTTAATGGTATAAATTATATGATAAAAGCGTCAGAAGGAACTGCATTAGATATTCAAATGATGTTACCTTCATGTGTACCAGCAACTCCTTTTGAGCATTCAGGAGCACGAATAGATGCTGAAGATATGGAAAAACCAATGAACAGCAATAAAATTCTTGGACTTGGAGAATTTATGAACTTTCCAGGAGTTATAGAAGCACATGAAGATGTTTTAGATAAGCTATTAGTAGCAAAAAGGTTAGGAAAGCCAATAGATGGTCATAGCCCAGGATTAGTAGGAAATGCATTAAATGCTTATGCAGCAGCAAATATTAGAACAGATCATGAGTGTTCTACAATTGAAGAAATGCATGATAGAATATCTCGTGGTTTATATGTATTACTTCGTCAAGGATCAGCTTGTCATAATCTTAGAACATTAATAAAAGGAGTAACACCATATAATAGCAAACGTTGTTTATTATGTGCAGATGATTGTCAACCTAAGACAATATTAAGTGTTGGTCACTTAGATAACCATTTGAGAATGTGTATAGAAGAAGGAATAGATCCTATTGTGGCAATTCAAATGGCAAGTTTAAATGCAGCTGAATGCTTTGGTTTATCAGATAGAGGAGCAATAGCTCCAGGTTTAAGAGCAGATATAGTAATCTTTGATAATTTAAAAGATTTCAATGTAAATAATGTATTTATTAATGGAGAGGAAGTTGCAAAAGAAGGGGAATATATCAAGACTATTAAGAGACATGATATATCAGATACAAAAGGAAGCTTCCATGTTAAAGATTTTTCAAAGAAAAGATTAGAACTTAAGATAAATTCTAGAAAAGCTAATGTAATAAATATTTTGCCAGGTGGAGTAGTTACAAGCAAAGAAGTTGTAGAAATAGATAGAGACGAAAATGGAATTTTTAAATATAATAAATCACAAGATATAGTAAAGGTTGCAGTAGTTGAACGTCATCAAAATACAGGTAATGTTGCAGTAGCATTATTAAAGGGATATGGAATAAAAGAAGGTGCAATAGCACTTTCAGTTGCTCATGATTCTCACAATATTATTGTAGTTGGGGTAAATGATGAAGATATGGCTTTTGCAGTTGAAGAACTTATAAGTCAAGGCGGTGGAATTGTACTTGTTAAGGATGAAAAA
>NZ_JBOFYU010000156.1:0-8940 GCF_051654825.1 Clostridium sp. | reverse complement strand
GCATAGGATTTTTAATATCTAATTTAGTAAGTAGTAGAAATGCAATGTCAGCAGCGGCAAATGTTGTTTCACTTGGATGTTGTTTTTTAAGTGGAGTATTTGTACCACAAGAATTATTAGGAGACACAGTGCTTAAGATTGCAAGCTTTAACCCAACCTTTTGGTATGTAAAAGCTAATAATAGTATAAGTACATTAGTTAACTTTAATAAAGAAACATTGACACCAATAATTTCAAGTATGTTAATAATGCTAGGATTTGCAATAGCAATATTATCAATAACTTTAGTAATTATAAAAAAGAAAAGTGTAAATAGCTAGGGAAGAGAAGTTGATAAATCATTTATACCAATTTATGTTACATTAAAACTAAACCTTTTGGAAAATCAAATGATGTTGTTTTAACTTGTAACTTAGAAAATTATCATGGTATTTATATTTATGGAAAGTTAGGATTTAAGGATACAGGTGAAAGAGATGAAGATGAATTAGTTATGAAACTAGTTTTATAATTAAATAAGTGTATTGTTAAAGATGTAAAGTTAAGAGATGAAATTACAAAGACAGGTGATAATAAAAAGTTACCTGTCTTTAATGTTGTTCAATTATTATCTTAATTTATCTATTTCTTCTGCAGTTAATCCAGTTTTTAATGCAATTGTTTCATTATCTAATACATCTAAAAGGTTTTTAGCAATATTAATTCGTTCTAACAATTTGCCTTCCTCAAGACCTTCTTCTCTACCTTCTTCTTTAGCGTTTGATAGTGCAGAAACCTTATCAAAAAATGATTTTTCTCTCATATTATATAATTCGAGTTCGTTTTTATCTCTACTTAATCTATAAAGCTCATCCTTAGCTTCTTTAATTTCTTCTTTACTAAATTCAAGTTTTCTAACTACACTACTTTCAGGATCTTTTAAAAATTCAACCCAAGCTGTAAGCATATCTATGGTATCAATATTAGCATCATCATCAAGGTCTTTAAGTTTAGGGATTTCTATAAAATGAATTTCTTCAATATCTGTAAGTTCTTCATTTGTTTCAATTTCTTTTAATCTATATCCATTATGGAATCTATCATTATTTAAATATTTAAAGTCTAAAATATTAATGCAAACAGTTCGTGATAGTTTATCATATTTATCACCATCGTTAAGCTGTTCTTCATATAGTTTACTCCAATAATAAAGACTACGTTTAATCATAAGCAGACATTCCAAATCTTTGATTTGGCATGGTCGCTTATACATCTGCAGTGCATACGGAAGATGTATTTCCTTATCCGAATTTTTAACTTGTATTTCTATATTTATAATTTCGCCTCTATTTGTAGTTGCTTTAACATCTAATCTACTAAATTTATCTTCTAAAAAGTCTTTTGTTATTTCCGTGTTATTAATAATAACTGAGACTATTTTATCAACTGGATTCATTACAGCATTTAAAAATGAAATTAATATATTTGGATGCTTTTCTGAACCAAATATTTTCTTAAATATGAAGTCAACTTTAGGATTTAAAAGTCTTCTACTCATTATAATTCCTCCTTTTAATAATATATGTATATTATAGCCAAATATATATATTTAAACAATCTAAAGGTTAGGCAATAATAAACTAATATTTTCACAGTTACTGAATAAAATTATTATAAGGATAATCTATTTATAATAATAAAGGAGGTATTTATGGAATATGATGTAGTTGTAATAGGGTCAGGGATATCAGGGCTTACAGCAGCTTCTTTGCTAGCTAAAAGAGGATTAAATGTATGTGTAGTTGAAGCTCAAAATAAGCCTGGAGGCTCTTGTGGAATATTTAAAAGAAAAGATGTGGTGTTTGAGCAAGGTGCAGCCATGATTTATGGTTTTAATGATAAGGGGTTTAGTCCTCATAGATTTATTTTTAATGCATTAGAGGAAGAAATAGACATAATAAAGCATGATGAACTTTATGCTATTAATTATGGTGAGCATAGGATAATTTTTCACCAAGATATAGATAAGTTTATAGATGAATTAATAAAGGTATTTCCAAAGGAAAAGGAAAACTTTAAAAGGTTTTATAGTGATTTAAGCAATCAATATAAAAAGATAATAGCGGAAAAGCCAAACTTTATTTCTCCTGATGCAATGAAAAAAGAACAGGGAGCAGAAGGCCTTTTAAGACATCCTATTGAATATATAAGGTTTTTAGGGTATATGAATAAAAATACTTTAAGTATATTAAAAAAGTATTTTAAAGATCCAAATGTATTTAACTTTTTTGATAAGTTAACATCTACATATTGTTACACAAATGTAGAGGAGACTCCAGCTATATTGTCATCTATAATGTTTGTGGACAATCACTTTGGAGGAAGCTATTATCCAGCAGGGTCAACATTAAACTTAGTAGGAAAGTTAGAAAAGGTTATAGAAGAAAATAATGGAGATATGATTTATAAAAAAGAAGTAGAAGAAATAATAGTAGAAAATAATATAGCTACTAAAATTAAATTAGACGATGGAAGTATTATTACTGCTAAGTATATTGTTAATTCAGGAAACGTATGGAACTTATATAACAAGCTATTAAAATCTAGTGGAAATGAAAAGATTAAAGATTTAGTTAATTCTCTAGAACCTTCATATCCATCAGTAGTTTTATTTGCACTTGTAAAGGAAGCTGCAATTCCAAAGGGAACACTGCCTATTGAAATGTTAATTGCAGATAAAACTAAGCTAGATGAGGGAGAGGTTACGGCTTATATCTTAAGTATAGATGATAAAACCCTTTGTGAAGATGGATATCACACTATTATGGCAATTGGACCTACCTTTAAGAAATGGCCAAAGGGATTTAAAAATAATTATAATACAAAAGAATATAGAGAAATGAAGGAAGTTGAAAAGGATAGGTTATTAAAGGTTTTAGAAAAGAGATTTCCAGGCTTTAAGGATAATTTATGCCATGTAGAAGTTAGTACTCCAAGCACCTTAAATAGATATGTATTAAAGGAAGGGGGAAGTGTAGCAGGTCCTAAGCAAAAGCTAGGGCAGCATATGCTTAAGAGATTAAAAACAAAGAGTGAAATAAATAATCTCTTTAATTGTGGTGAATCAACTGTTATGGGAACAGGAACTCCAGCAGTTACTATATCTGGTATAAGTGCAGCAAACCTTATATTAAGAGAATTAGGTATGGAGGAATTTGAATATAAAGAAGATATGAAAAACTATGTAAATATAGTAAAGCATCCATTTAAAAAAGAAGATTTAAAAATAAGTCAAAATGTAAATGAAGATAAGGCCGCTAAATTAGCATTAACATGTCAATTTTGTGATAACCCTTTATGCGAAAGATATTGCAATAAAAATATGCCTATAAGAGAGATAAATAGAAGAGTTGCAGCAGGTAATTTTTATGGAGCTAAAAAGCTATTAAAAGATTATAGCGTTAATCCATGTTTAAATTGTCAAAATGTAAAATGTGAAGAGCATTGTGTAAGAAAAGGCTTTGCTAGTGCAGTTAAAATAAAAGATATAAATAGTAATCTTTAGGAAGTCATAGTATGTATATACTTCAAATAGAAAATTTGCATAAAAAGTATAATGATTTTGAAGCTATAAAGGGTATAAGTTTAAATATAAAAGGGGGAGAAATATATGGTCTCCTAGGACCTAATGGTGCTGGAAAAAGCACATTAATTAAGATAATATCAGGACTTGAAAAATTAACATCAGGAAATATTATCTTTGAAGAAAAGGAAGGCAATATAAATAAGTATAAAAGGAATATAGGGTTATTGCCTCAGGATATTGCTATATATCATGATTTTACAGCACGAGAAAATGTATCTTTTTTTTGCTCCTTATATGGGTATAGGGGAAAGGAACTTAAAAGAAGGGTAAACAAGGCATTAGACTTTGTAGGACTTCTAGATGTGGAAAATAAAAGGTCTAATGAGTTTTCAGGTGGAATGAAAAGAAGATTAAATATGGCATGTGCAATAGCTCATAGTCCTAAATTAATAATTATGGATGAACCAACAGTAGGTATAGATCCACAATCAAGAAATCATATTTTAGAGTCAGTAAAAAAGCTAAATGAAGAAGGGGCAACTATAATATATACATCTCATTATATGGAGGAAATAGAGGAGCTTTGCACTGATATTTCTATAATGGATAATGGAAAGATAATAGCAAAGGGAACTAAGGAGTATTTAAAGAAAAGCATTGTAAAGGAAAATAAATGCACCATATACCTAAGGAAAAGTATTTATAATATACAGTCACAATTAGAAAGAATACAAGGAATTAATAATGTAGAAGTAAAGGACAATGAAATAAAATGCCACTATTCTAAAGAGATAAATGCAATTCCATATATTATAAATATTATAACTAACAATAGCGGTATTATTGAAAATATAAAAAGTGATGTTCCTACATTAGAAAGTGTATTTTTAAGATTAACAGGTAAGCAATTAAGAGATTGATATAACTGAGGTAAAATATGATATTAATTAATTTAATAAAAAAAGAGGTTTTACATTTTTTTAGAAATAAATCTAATGTTGCAACAATGTTTATATTTCCAGTGGTACTTATACTTATAATGGGATTTTCATTAAATGGCCTTATGAATAAAGATAGAAATATATTTGAAAATAAAAAAGTTTATTATAAGGTAAACAAAGTAACTAGTGAAAATAAGTATTTGCAGCTTTTTAATGATTTTAAGGAAAACTGTGAAAAAGATATGAAGATAGAATTTACAGAAGTAAAGGAAGATGAGCTAGGCCGTGAAGGGGTAAATAGTTATCAGGGACTAGCTTTTATAATAATAAATGAAGAGAAATATGATTTTTATAGAAATGAAAAAAAGGAAAGTAGCGAACAAAAGATATTTAGAAGTGTTTTTAATGAGTACTTAGAAAAATATGCTGTAATCAATAAGGTTGTAAAAGAAAATCCTAGTCTTATAAATAGTATTGAAGAAGAAAGTAATATTAAATTAAGTGAAGAAGGCATATCTAATAAGGGAATAAATTCATTTACCTATTATACCTTTGCAGAGCTTGTATTAATAATACTTTATATATCACAAATAACTAGTGTATCAGCTTATAATGAAAGCTTTGAAAATACATTGCCAAGGTTAAAGGTTTCTAGGGCTAGTAATTTTAGCATTATATCATCAAAGGTTATATTAGGACTTATGGTAGGGCTAATTCAAATATCAATAGTTTATCTTGTTAGTAGATTTTTTCTTCATATTAGTTGGGGAGAAAATATAGGAGAAGTATTATTAGTATTAATAGCTTTAATAATTTTTAGTTCTATTTTAGGAGTAACAGTTAGCTATGTTTTTAAAGATAGTAAGGCAGCTTCAAGTGTTTTAAATACATTATTAATAATCTTTGGATTTTTAGGGGGAGCATACTTACCTATATCATTAATAAGATCAAATGAAATAGCTAATATATTATGTCAAATAACTCCTACATATTGGGCAAATATATCATTACTAAGCTTAAGCTCTGGAATAAAAACAAATTACTCTTATATATCAATATTATTATCCTTACAGCTATCAGCAATATTATTAATAATTTGTATTGTTTGTAGCAGCTTTAAGAGAGGTGATAAAGTTGTTTAGAGTAATGTTAAACACTATAAAATTATTATTAAAGAAAAAAAGCTTTATATTAATGGGAATAATAGCACCAGCTTTAGTAATAGTATTTTTCAGCTTTTCCTTTGGAAGTGATATAAATTATAAGGTGGGGGTAATAGATAATGATGATAGCTATATTTCAAATGAAGTTATAGAAGCTATAAATAAAATAGAAAATGTAGATGTTGTAAACATAGAAAAGGAAAACTATGAAATACTTCTTGCATCACATCAAATACAATTAGCATTAATAATAAATGAGGATTTTAGCAATAAGGTATTAAGTGGAGAAGAGGAAGAAGTAATAATAAAATCAATTTCCACTAGTGATGTTAAGGAAACCATAGTATCTATAATAAAATCAAAGAGAGATAATTTAAGCTTAATAGCTAAGATTAGTGATAATGACATAGAAAAATTCAAGGAAAACAATGAAACTTATAAGGAAGATTTATTTAAATATAATTTAAGTAAGGCTTATGAAAAGAGACCAGCTATAGAAAATTCTATAGGACTAGTTATAATGATGATATTAATAAGTGGAGCAGCTATTGCAAATTTTTTAATTGAAGATGAGGAGCATGATACTAAAACTAGGGTTTTAGTAAGTGGATTATCACCTTATAAATATTATATGGCATTACTTATAGTGTTTTACTTATTGTCATCTATAAGCAGCATTATATATTATTTGCTTTGTAAGGGATTAAACTTAGATTTTGGAATGATTAATACAAATAACTTTCTAATAGTTATGCTATTACTTAACTTAGTTTCAATATCATTAAACCTTTGTATAGTTAGCTTTACTAAAAATAGATATATAGCAAGTACTGTAAATATATTAATAGTTATACCAACATGTATGCTTTCAGGAGTATTTTGGGATTTTGATATTATTCCTAATTATCTGCAAAGCATAGGAAACTATATGCCACAAAGAATAGTTTATATGTGTATAGAAAAGTTGCAAATGTACAATAGTTTAAATTATATAATTGGATATATCATTTATATGATATGTATTTCAATAGCTTTATTTATGCTAAGTTTAGTTATGTTTAATGTAAAAAGGAAGAGATAAAATTTTAATATTTTACTTTTTGTATTTATATGATAAAGTTGTATTAAAAAAGAAAATATGTGACTATGATATAGATAGTAATTAAAAGGTGGTGTACATTTGAAAAAAGAAGATTTTATAAAGGAATTAAGTGATATTGATGGAGTAATAAGTTTATGTCAATTTGGCAGTTATGAAACAGAGTATTGGATAAAAGATAGAAGTGATATAGATTTAGCTGTTGTTATGAAACCTGAAACAACTTTCATGTACACTATAAAAATAGAAGATACACTAGAGTCTTTATGTAGGAAGTATTATAAGTATGATAAAATACATTTAACGTTTATTTTATTTAATGAGTTTTCAACTAAATATGCAAGAATGGCCATAGATAGTGAAAAAAAATATATAGTTGATGAAAATGACTGGTATGATTTTCAACACTATGTTTTAAAGCATATTAGAAATAATGAAAATTTAGAAAAAAGGCTTAAAATAGATGAACAATATAGCTACTTTGGAGGTATTATTGATGAGTCCGTATTATAAATATAAAAAAGAAAAGTTTTTAGAAAAATATAAAAATGCTTATGATAATTTAGAAGACTTAAAAGAAGCTATAAAAGAGTATGATAAAAGTAGCAGTAGAATAATAAGAAGAGCTATGTTTGCGTTTTTTCAAGATTTTTCTGAGTATATAGTAGATATGTGTGAAAGCTATATAATTATTAATGATGGAAAGATAAATAGTTCAACTACATCTTTAAAATTAATAGAACAAGCAGGAGAAATGGGGTTTTTCGAGGAAAGTTTAAAAGATTATTTACTACTTTCAGTAAAGTTAAGAAATAGATATACTCATGATTATTATAAAAGAGAAGATAGTGAAAAGCAAATCCAAGAATTTTGCTTTAAAGAGTTATTAAATTTAGAAATATTTCTAGAAGAAAGCAAAGATAAGGTGATATTAAAATATAAGAAAAAATAGATCGAGTTATGGAAAGTATATATAAAATAAACTGTATCAAATATTAATTTGGTACAGTTTTTTATAATTTATAAATGAATTATTTTGAATAGTAGTTATATCTGTATAACATAAATTTATAATAAAATCTAGAAATATAAATATTTATTAAGATAGATATTTATATTTAGATACAATTCTTATTTAAATTTCAACTTAAATTCTAAAATTATAGATAAGGTAATATTTATAAATATAGAGATAAATAAAGGAGTTTGTTTTGAAAGTATGGCAAAAAAGATATTTGTAGGCAATTATAAAGGGGGAGTTGGAAAAACTACATTTACTTATAATTTTGGGTGTGAACTAAAAAAGAGGAATAAAGAGAACAAAGTTTTATTAATAGATTTAGATCCACAATCCTCTCTGTCGGAAGTATGCTTAAGGGAAAAATCTTATGATGAATTTGAAAATTTAAATTATAAGGAAACTTTTAACTATGTAGTAGATATATATTATAAAGCTAATAAAGAGCAGGTATATAGTGAATTAAATTTAGATATTAACAAATTGATAAAGGATAATGGTCATGTTCATTATATAAATTCTAGTTATCTATATAAGGATGGAGGATTAGATATTCAATGTTTAAATATGGTGAATAAGCCGAATAATATCCTTATTATTAAAAGGTTTTTAAATGATAGTAAACTAGATGAGAAGTATGATTATATAATATTTGATTGCCCACCAAGCAATAATATAATTACTCAATCAGCATTTTTTGCTTCAGATTATTATATAATGCCTACTATTATGGATGCAATAAGTAGTAGAGGTGTTAGGCATTATAAAGAAATATTTGATAAATATTATAAAAAATATATGAAAAGCAAGGTTAAGATTGCTGATGTAGCTGTAGATGATGAACCAAAATTATTAGGAGTTTTTGAATCAAAAAGAAAAGCAAATTCAAAAACAGATACGCATAGAGAATCTATAGAAAGTAATTTTTATTTATTTAAACAACACATATCAGATTATAAAGAGGTATCGGATAGGCTAGAAAAAGGTGAACCAAGTGAAAAGGCAGAATATCCGGCATTAGTGGATGAAATTTTAAAGAGAATAGAGTATTTTGAGACAAAAAGTTTTAAATAAAAGGGTGATGGCATGAGTTCAACAATAAAAGAAATAAATGAAAATTTAATTAAGTGGAAAAATGTATGTATAGCTATGGG
>NZ_JBOFYU010000155.1:0-7458 GCF_051654825.1 Clostridium sp. | reverse complement strand
TTTTAGCTAAATCCATGTCTTTTTCACCTATTTTAATACACTCGCAAGTAATTCCTATAGGTGTATCAATATTCAAATCGTCATAGCTATCAGATAAATGCCAACTATTCATTGGTGACCTCATTCCCCTCAAAGCACTACCGAATCCAAATACTTCCGTATTAGTTATTTTCATTATTCTTCCCCCTCGAATTTATATACTAATCTATCTAAATAAAACTTAGCTTTTTTCAAGTCCTCTAATTCTTTGCCTTTATGCTTTGCCCTTGCCACATATTTAATTATATTTCCTTCATAGAATCCTAATTTCCAATCGTCTATAACGTCTATTACTTCATATTTACCACTATTGTAGTGATTTGGATGTTCTACCATCTCTTTTTTATTTTTATCAATTATAGGCAATACACTACTTTCCATATTTATATTTGTTGTTGCGTTGTATGAGTTTTTCTGTATTTCATCATTTAACCATTCATCATAGTATCCACATTCTGATTCTCCGCAACAATATTCATTTTCTTTCCTAGCATCAAGTTCACTATTTAATAATTCTATATTACATCTATCATACTTTTCATACTTGCATGGCATCATAATATTCACCCCTTACACCTTAAATTTCATTGTAAAATTGTACATATTTTTCTATGTAATCAAATCGCTTATTAAGCCTATCGTATGAACTCGTAACTCCAATTGACAGTTGCTTCTTGTTCATTAAATACTTACTAGGTATCACTAACACCTTTTCAATATCTTCGTTTTCATTTATTCCAACGCATATAAATATATCGCAATTATGATATCTCTTTTCTAAATTGCAACTGTGGAACTTGCTTCCATCTTTTTGCTTGTAATACCTAGCTGTTTTTATATCTATTTTAATATTATCATTTACTAGCAAGTCATAACTATGTTTAGTTGTCATTTTTTCAACTTGATATCCTAATTCTTCTAATATTTCTTTAACTATAAGTTCATATTCATTTCCGAAACTAGTTTCACTTTCCTTCGTTTCTAAATTAAGCTTTTCAGCCCACATTCTAAACCCTCCATTCCTACTAATAGCGTTAGAAAGACTGTGACCATTAACCATTTTTATCTCACTATTGCTTGGCATTCTACTTATATTTAACGCATCCATTACATATTTTAATTCATTTTCTATTAATTCATCGCTCCATTTTATTCCATGAGAATGTCCCATAATCTTTCCCCCCAATATGTATTTTTTCTAAAAAGGTATATCCGAACTGTCTATCTCGACATTAGTAAATTCATTAGCATCAGTTTTCTTATCTCCTACGCTACCTTGTTGGAACTCTACTCTGTTAACTAATACTTTAGTGAAAGACTTATTATTTCCTTCTTTGTCCTTGTAGTTATCTATGTTTAACTCTCCATTAACCACTATTGCTTTGCCTTTAGTTAAGTATTGGCATAAACTCTCTCCGCCCTTACCTAACATTTCACATCTTATAAAATCTACCTTCTTGTTGTTTTTATCCTTTTGATAATTTCTATCTACCGCCAAATCAAATACCAACTTAGCTACTCCACTATTAGGAATGAAGCTTAACTCACTATCTTTTGTAATTCTACCGCTTAATATAATTAAATTCATAATCTTATTTTCTCCTATCGTTTATTTTTATTAATATTTCAAATGTCAACATTACTGTTAAACATATTGTTGAAAATGTTATTACGTCTTTCATTTTAAAACCTTTCTATATTTACTAAATAATAACCCAAACAAGTGTCATCAATTGCCATATTGCCAAATAATATTTCCCAACACTATCATCACCAAGAATAGTGCATATAATTGCTAGTACACACATAATAGCCATCAGTATTTTCATATCTTCACAAACCTCCGCTTCAATTTATTTTGTATAAGGTCTTATGTATTTGCTTGAGAAATCACTCTCAAACTTATACATAACCTCGTCACTCCATACCCTATACGATAAACCTATCTTTCTTTCATGCTCTTTTATTGATCTAGCGTATAACTTAGTAAGTGCTTTATACTTATCACTCGTTGTAAAATCATACCTTACTTGAAAATCCATATACCTCTTGATAACTTCATCAAAGTTAGTTTGTATAGGCTGAATATCTATACATTGCATTGGCTCTATATGTTCAATTATTACATCAGCTACACTTTTCATATTAACCAATCCTTTCAATTTTATCTAATTCTTCTTTAGACATATTTATAAACTCTTCATGTCCTTCTAAAGCTTCTTCTATAGTATCGTACCCTTTAAGTATTACCCAACCATGCGGAACATTTCCATTTATATTCATAGCAGTTTCATATTCACCAAACCACGCTAGAAACGGAACGCTTACCGTACTTATACAATACCCACACTCTAAAATATATTTTTTACTTAACATATTTAACAACCCCTTCCTTGTTCAATTCTATATCTAATTTGTTGACTAACTAATACTGTCAACTCGTTATCTACTCCGTATTTATCTATATATAGGTGCATTAATTCTCTTAGCTCTTCCATATTAACACACCTTCCTTAATTCCTTGCCTATATCCCCTTGAAGCTTAACAAGTAATCTTTTAATCATCATTGGATATGTATTAAGTTCTTTAGCTATATCAACCATTGTCATTCCTTCGATTCTCATTTTTAATATTTGTGCCATATCAAAATTAAAATACTTATTGTCTTTACTAGCTTTTTCGGTAGTAATCATAATTCTATCTATCATATCCTTATCTTCTACCATGTCGAAACCTATTTCATGATTCTCAATCATTCCTCCGAGTGTTAATTCTTCATCGTAATTAGAATTCCTTTTTACGCTTCCATCTATTGGGGCATCTAAACTGTAAAAGTTCCTAAACTCATATTTCTCGTTGTAGCTTGGATTTCCGCTAGCAGTAACCCCTACTCTATCTAGTTTCCTTTTAGCACCTTTAAACTTACACATGGCCTTATATGTATATTGCCAAATGTAATTATATATATATGTGTTTATTTTTACACCTCTACTGCTATCATATTTCCTTATAGCTAACAATAAATGGTAATAGCCTTCTTGTATAGCCTCGTCATAAAACATATCATTCTTATATCTTTTGCATACATGATATACTATACCCTTATATTTCTCTATCATTTCCGTTTCGTATTCTTCCCTTAATCTATCTGCTTTACTTTGCTTTATTCCTTTATACTCATAATTCAACGCTTCATTTAATGCGAAATCAAATTGCTTTCTAGCATTATTTATTGCATTGACTTCTGAATCTCCTCTACTTACATTCTGCTTAGCAAGTTCTACTATAATTCCTAGCTCTCCACTCATTTAATATATCCCCCAAAGTATTAATTTATCTTTTGTTGTATTATTTCCTTGTTTCTATCTATAATTGTACAATCATTGTTGCCAATTGTCAATGGTTTTTATGCAACTTATTTAATTTTTATGAATACTTTTTATAAACAAATTTAGACATTAAAAAATTACATTGTAATCAAAAGTTACATCCAATTAATTTAATATATGCAATAAAAAACCACCCTATTGGATGGCTATCACTTACTTACATATCGAGTCTACATATTTCTTGACTTCTGCATATATCTCTTTATCATTATTACTTAAATCTTTTCTCATTTCTATATACGTGGCTATCTTACTTTCTAAATCTTGAACTTTTTCAAGTTCCTCTATTGTTAAAAAGTCCCTTATATTATCATTTTTAGACAATCCTTTAACTTCTTTTATTTTATCTACTTTGATTCCAAATACTTTTTTATAGACTAATTTTGAATAATTCGAATATGCGAACTTCTTAAAATTAGTATCCCCATCAACTTTACATTTTATAGTATCAGTTAAATTCCTTCTTATTTGCTTTCCTATAATTCTAGTTTCTCTTCTTGCTAACAATTCACTTCTCATCAAAAAGAATGCTTCTACAAACCTCATTTTCCACTCTCTTGCTATTTCAGTATTTTTCATATACATAACAATTAACATGAATTGCATTTCATTTAACTCATACCCACTAATACTTCTTTGCTTGTTATCTCGTAGGATTTCAAATCCCTTGAGTTTTCCATACTTTTCCAAATCTATTGAATACTTCTCTATAAGCCTAGTTATGGAATCGTGTTGAACCTTAAATTTTTCCGAAATTACAAGAGTATCTGTTATTGGTATAGCTTTACTTACATCATCTGTCTTTAATCTTACTAGTTCATTATTCATATGTTTACCACCTTCAAAATAAATTAGATGCTACTAACAACAAGGTGAATTGCTTTCACATCTTAAATATATCATACCCAATTTTTACAATAAAAAACCACCCCTACACTACTAAGGATGGCTTATTGGTTACTACACCTCGTGCAAATTAGGTGCAACTATATGAAACTGATTATAGTATATCATAATTTAGATATTAACATACTGTCAATTTATACCCTTGATTTCTGCTTCAATTTTGGAAAGTTGATTAATTATATCTACTAACACTTTAAACTCTTTAGAATCGCACTCAATAGCTTTTACGCTATCATTATACGCTATTGCCTTATCTAATCTTTGTTGGTAAAAGTCATATTCTTCAAGTATCGATTTATCACTCATAAAATCACCATTACATTATTGCATTATCTAAATATTCATTAAGCTTCTTAGCTTTAGAGCATATATAATCAGCTGAATGTTCATTGGTACTACATATTAATCTAGATTCTTCTATGAAATCAGTATATTTCTTTTCATTTCCAATAAGCATAACTTCTCTACCACTCCACATACAAGCACACACTTTTACTGCATCCTCTAAATCCATTCTCATTATAAGGCTATATAATTTACCTTCCCTATAATCTACATACCTTCAACCGAATCTATCTCTTATGTTTGCGTTTCTAACACTATTTAAAATATTTTCCATTAAAACCCCTCCGTATATAAAATGTATATAATTTGTGTATAGATTTGTAACTAATTTCACTTTTTGCAACAATTGCAAATACTACATTGTAATCAATGTATATAATGTATATAGTTTTTTTATTTAGTACTATACTTTTTATTATATTTAGCATATATTTATTTTTTAGTATAAAGCGTACTACTACTTATATATATTATATACAATATATACAATATATACATAGTATCTATAACCATTGAAAACACTGTATTTCTTTGTGTATAGAATTGCAACTAAAACATTTGTTCCATATACAAAACTATACACATTTTATTTATAGGCTATTTATACTTCATCCCATTCGACAATATCGGTAGGAATCAAGTTAGGCATATCTAGGCCACTTAAAGCTTCTTTCTTTATAAAGTATACTTTCTTTATTTTTTCTCCAATCCTAACCGATTTATAATAATCCTTGTTAGTTCCTTCTATATACTTTGATTTAGTAATCATTTTTATAAAAGTCTTACAATCTATTTTTAAGGTTTTTCCTCTAGATTTGTAATAACTTTCTAATATTGGGAATATACTTTTAAAGTCAAGTTTTAAATACAAGCTATCTTGTTTAAAGTGTAGGTCCTCAGCTATTACATATTGACCGCTTCCGCTTGCTACTTCGTCTATAGCTTCTAATACTTCGTCATATATCTGTTTAGTGGCATATTCTCCATCAAGAACGTTTTCTTTTAGATTTTGATATATTATATCTGCTACCGTGAAATCGTCCTCAAAATGGCTTTTATTAACTCCTAGACTTATTAGTATGTGTTTTACTGTTATATATCCAAACATTGTATTATTAAAGGTTGCTTGTATTCTTGGGTGCATAGTTTTCTCATGTTTAAATGTATTTTCTATTTTGTCTAATACACTTAAAAGCCTTTCGCTATCCCACTCTTTTATAATGTTTAAATATATTTCAAGTCCTAATGATTTTAATGTGCTTTTACCTTCTTTGGATATAAAGTAATTACCATGTTTTATATTATCATCTATCATATCGTTGCAGCTAAACCATATTATATTGCATCTATTTTTTAAAGCGGTTTCGTCTAACATTTCCTCACCTGCTATTATCAAAGAAGAATTATATTTATAAGTTTTAAAGCCTTGATTTTGAGTACCTTTTATTACTGAACTTTCACCAGTTATTGATCTAATAGTATTTGATAATAGCTGCTTTTTAAATTCTCCTGCTTGACTTGGCTTAACCTCATCAATGATTATAGGTAAGTATGTATCATTAGTTGCTCTTAATAGTCCATGTGGCATTAGTGAACTAAATACCATTGTATCATTGTCTAATCCTAATAATGGTCTAGTTATATTATCTATAGTATAAGATTTACCACTTCCACTTTCTCCGACATATGAAGTGACATGAAGATTAATACCTTGAGTATCCCTATAAACACTATTAAACATATTAGATACTAAGCTTCCTATTATGTTGTAACAATTCTTTTTAGTATTGAAGCTAAATAAATGTTTTATAAGTTCGTTAGCTTCCTCACTTGATAACCTATTAGTCATTGAATAGTCTACAAGCGTTAAAGGATTATTAGCCTTATAATTTGTATCTATCTTTCCATTTTCTAAAACTCCACCAGTAGGTGTTATAAGCATTTTTTTACCATCTAAAACCCTTATTCCAGTTAATAAATATTCATTTCTTTTTTCATATAAGAAATACTTATTTACCCAGTTCTTAAACCTTGTAAAATCTTTAGGCTTACCATCAAAGCTAAATCCCATGTTCATAAAGCTATTAAATGATTTAGGATCTAAGAATATCTTATTACTTCTACCCTTTATGATTTTAACTTCATTTAAGTTTGATTTTAAAGTTAATTCAATTTCTTCTTCATCAGTATCAATGTTTTCTATTCTTGTAAGCTTCTCTATTTTAAAGTTAGTTAGATATATCTTTCTTTCCTCTACCAACTCTCCTTCATTATCATATTTTTTAAAGGTATAATATACACCGTTTTTATTTTGCTGAAGTTCATTGTCGTCTTTTTCGTCTAAAGTTCTTTCAACTATATCTAATATTATTTTTCTTATTTGCTTACTACTTAAGCATTCATCATATTTAGCACTTATAAAGTCGCTTATATCTGCTTTTTCTCCTAAGTCGCATAATTCTTTTATTATTAGATTTTTAAAGCTTCTAACCCTATTTAAAAGCTTATAACGTACATTATTTACGTGTTTTCTTCCAGTATCATCATTGTCGCCTATTACAACTAACTTAGCACCTTCTAAGACACTTAAAACTTCATCTGTAGTGCTATTTATTTCTCTGCAAGTCGTAGAAGCTAAACCAAGTCTTTTTAAATTGTCAGCATCTTTCTCGCCTTCAACTAAAAATATTTCTTTATTTTCTTGAATACTTTTTACAACTATTGGCATATTATATAGTAAGTTTACTTTTTCGCTTTTAAAGTCAAGTGAGTAGTAGT
>NZ_JBOFYU010000154.1:0-10655 GCF_051654825.1 Clostridium sp. | reverse complement strand
TATTCATACAGTCTTTTTATAAAGCTATTATTTTTTGTTATGTTTTAGTTTACTTAATCTTAGCAAATCATTTTTATTAGTTACTATGCTGGTATTATTTCTATCCAATAATTATCTGGGTCTGCTATGAAGTATATTCTCATAGCTTTATTTTCGTAACATATACATCCCATTTCTTTGTGCATATTGTATGCCTCATCAAAATCTTCTACTCTAAATGCTAAGTGGAATTCATTATCTCCTAAGTTGTATGGTCTATCCCAATCTCTTAACCATGTTAGTTCTAGTTTATGTTGACTTTCGCCATCTCCTAAGAACACTAGTATAAAGCTTCCATCTTCAGCTACTGTTCTTTTTGTTTCTTCTAGATTTAATGCTTTTTTGTAAAACTCTAAACTTTTTTCTAAGTTTAATACGTTAAAATTGTTGTGGCAAAATGTAAACTTCATTGCAAATCTCCTTATATTTAAATTTTAATTATTATTTATTTGCTTAAATACATTCAAATATAATTTTAAGTAATATATATTTTATTTTCAAGTACTTACTTTTTAGTAATATACTATCCTTTAGGTTAGTTTATTAAATTAATGGCTTTGTAATAATATCCTTGGGTACAAATTCTATTTCTATTTAAAATAAATAGTATATTAATATGGTACTGTTCAATGTATTTTATCAATTTATTTCATTTATATACTTTTCATAATTATAAAATAGTATTTCTGCTATTATGTAGAAAAATAAAGTACAATTATGTTGTACTCCACTATTTAGATATCTAGACACACTTGAACCGTATAGATTATATGGTGTTAAGCTAGCTAGTTTATTGTTCTCTAGTTTAGTTATAGATACAACCTTTGTTCCTCTCATATTTAGTTTTGTTACGTAAGTATCTAAATTATTTGTATTACCAGAGAAAGATACTATTATTACGGCATCTTTGCTTGTTAGATTTTCTATTAAAGATTCAAACTCATACACCCCTTCTACTACAGTAAAATATTTATGGGTAAATAAAAATAATCTTTTAATTTCTTCTACACACATTTGTTGCGCTCTTCCCGTTCCATATATAACGATTCTTTCAGCTTTATGTATTACTTTGCATATATCCCTTACTTTATCTTCGTCATTGTTTTTTATAGTTTCTGCTACTGACCTACTTATACTTTCGATATAATCAACTTTATCTTCTTCTTTTTCCATTTTACTTTGTTCTTCCCATTTTAGAAATATCTTAAATTCACTATACCCACTTAACCCCAGCTTTTGTGTTAGTCTTAGAACTGTACTCTTAGATACATTGCATTTATCCGCTAGTTCATTTATCCCCATCTTTGAACAGTTTTTCTTGTTGTTAAGTATGTATTTAACTATATGTAAATCATTTTCATTAAGTTTGTTATAATTACTGTTAACTAATTCAACTAAATTCATTTGCTGTCCCCCCTGTTTATTTAATTATAATTTAATTCACTTCTATAATTAATTAAACATCTTTAGCCTAATTTCCTACATTAAAAGGGAATATTCCAAAATAATTTTACTTATTCTAGATATTCCCTTATATTTTAACTTTTTATTTAATTTTATACTAATACTAATTCTTCGTCTCTATGTAACTCTGGCCAAAATTCTTTGTTTGCTTCTATTAAATCATCTAATATCGCTTTTGCTACTGTTGCACTTGGTACTGTTTTAGATAATGTAACTGCTTGCCATAACTTTTGATATGATTTTTCTATCCATGCTTCTACTACTAACTTCTCAACTGATACTTGTTGTTCCATTAATCCCTTTTGGAATTGTGGTATAGTACCTATTCTTAGTGGTTCTGGTCCATTAGTTCCTACTATACATGGTATTTCCACCATAGCTGTTTTATCAAAGTTTTCTATTGAACCGTTATTTTCTACTATTAATAACATTCTTTCCCCAGTGTTGTATGCTATTGCACGAGCTAAGTCTACTATGTATGAAGCATGGTCATCTATATGTAATTCACAACCTTCTGTAGATTGATTTTCTATTACTTTTCTACATTCTCCAAATACAAACTTTTCTCTTCCATCCATTACTTCATTTGCACGAGTGTATTCTTTATTTGAATGCTCTACTACATAGTCTTGGAATAAGTAGTATTTTAAATATGTGTTAGGTAAATGTGTTGGGTCTACTTTATATACATCTCTAGCTTTTAAGAACGTATCATTCCAGCTAGCATCACCATGTTGTTGTCCTTCTATATCTACACAGTATCCATATTTACTTACATGTTCTTTTATTTTTGGCATTAAATCATTTCCTTCTTTATCTGTGATACTCGACCACCATCCAAAGTGATTTAATCCATAATAACGTACATTCATTTCTTTACGAGAATCAAGCCCTGCTATTTTAGCCATAAACTCTTCTGTTCCAACTGGCATATCGCATATATTTAATATTCTTGAATTTGGTCTAAGTCTTCTAGTTGCTTCTGCTACTATTGCAGCTGGATTTGAGTAGTTTAACATCCAAGCATCTGGTGAATATTTTTCCATATAGTCTAGTATTTCTATAACTGGACCTATTGAACGCATACCATATGCCATTCCTCCTGGTCCACAAGTTTCTTGTCCAACTACCCCATGCTTTAGAGGTATTTTTTCATCTAATTCACGCATTGCATATTTTCCAACTCTTATATGAGCCATTACAAAATCTATATCAGTAAATGCTTCTTCTGGATCTACTGTAGCCAAAAACTCTATCTCTGGTGCTTTTTCTCTAAGTATTATTTCACATGCCTTTGCAATTGTTTCTTGTCTTTCTTCATCATTATCATAGAACTTTATCTTTCTTAATGGTAATTTATCTAAGTTATCTAATAACATTAATACTATCCCTGGTGTAAATGTACTACCTCCACCTGCTATTGCTATTGAAAATTTTTTCATATCTATATCCCCCAATGTCTTTTATTATTTTATTTATACTTAATTTATATCACCTAAATTTTAGGTTATCAATAATTCTCTCTTAAGTTGGTATTTGTTTTAAAACCTGTTTTTTTTCTCAGTTTGTGAGAATTTTCTCAATTAGCTTTCTCATCGGTTAATGCTTTTTTGGCATCTAATACCTTTTCAAATTCTTCTCTAAATTGTGGTACTGATAGACCTATTATTACTTGGATTGCTTTTTTATTCCTAGATACTCCATGGGCACCTATCTCTCTAAACTTAGCATCTGAAGCTATTAAAGTTTCATCAACTACATTTAAACGAAGTCTAGTCGCACAATTTGTAACATCTATTATATTTGATGCTCCTCCTAGTAACTCTAGAGTTTGCTCAGCTTTGCTTAAAGAAGCTACATTTCCACCTTGTTGCTTAGCTTTGTAGTCAGCCTTTGTGTATAATTTAGCTTCTTCATCACCATCTTCTCTACCTGGTGTTTTGAAGTCAAACTTTAGTATTAAGTATCTAAATGTTACAAAGTATATTCCTGTAAATGTTAGACCTATACCTATTTGAGTCAAGTATGTAGGCCAGTGATATTTAAATAGCGGTATCCAGTTAAGAGCAGCCCAATCTATAAGCCCTGAACCAAAGTTCCCAACTACTCCAAATGCATATGATACTGCTGATAAAGTTGCAGCTAAAACCGCATGTACTGCAAATAGTGGTGGTGCTATAAATAGGAATGTAAATTCAAGTGGCTCTGTTATACCTACCAACACTGCTGTTAGTACTGCTGGTACAACTAGACCTGTTACTACTTTTTTCTTTTCTGGTTTAGCAGTAGCTATAAATGCTAGACCCATACCTATACATCCAAATACTTTAGATAATCCATGAAGAGCAAATCCTCCTTGTGGAAACATTTCCTTTAATGATTGTGTACTTGTTGCAAAATCTGATAAATGGGTTGCCCAGTATACATTTATACCACCTTCAACTACGGCTTGGTCAAATGTGAATGGGCTATATATAAAGTGATGTAATCCAGTTGGTATTAATATACGTTCTAGGAATGTATATAGCCAAACACCTACATTTCCCGATGCTATCAAGAAACTTTGTACAGACCCTATCATACCTTGTACCATTGGCCATATCCAAGAAGTCAAGAATGCCACTGGGAGCATAATAAAGAATGATATCATTACAACTAATGAAGAGCCTTGGAATACACCTAAAAAGTCGGGTAATCTTTTATCAAAGTATTTATTATGTACATAAACTACTATACTAGCTATTAATATAGAACCTACCATACCAGTATCTAAAGTTTTGATACCAGCTATCATAGTTAATCCACTAGTTCCTCCAACTTCAGCAGCAAAATCTACTCCAAAAGTAGGACCCCATTGTGAAAGTATTGCACTTATGAAATAATTGAAAGTTAAGTATGTTGCTAATGATTCTAAACATGCACGAGCTTGAGCTTTTTTAGCTAATGCTATAGGAAGACCTATTACGAATAATAACGGTAATTGTCTAAAGCACATCCATGCACCTTCTTCTATTACGTACCACATTTGGTACCAAAGCCCATCAGGGTTTGCTATACTACCTACTATCTCTTGATTCTTACATACTGTAGCAAGTCCTACCATAATACCTGCAAAAGCGAATAGTAATACCGGTGTAAACATTGCAGATCCAAATCTTTGGATTTTTTGCATCATATAAATCACTTCCCCTTTCATTTTTCATGAGTTGTTACCTCTTAATTAAGTTATACCCTACCCTGAAATCGTTTTCAATATTATTGGCATAAAGAGATATTATTCTCAAATTTGTATACTTTTCTCATTTTACGGTAATTTTCCCTTAAGTCTCATAAATATTGATTAGTATAATCTATACTGCTAGAATTAATACAAATCGTATAAAAAGGTGGTGAAGTTCCTTATTAGGGACTATTAATATGTTTAATATATTTAAGAAAACTCAGAAATTGAATGCTCCAATATCAGGAAGAGTAATTGATCTATGCGATGTGCCAGACGATGCATTTGCACAGAAGATGATAGGAGATGGAATTGCTATAGATACTACTGGAGATGTAGTCGTTGCTCCTTGTGATGGAGTTGTTGAATTTATAATGGATACCAAACATGCATTTGCTATGTCTACGGATAATGGGGTAGAACTATTAATTCATGTGGGTATTAATACTGTAGACCTTAAAGGTGAAGGATTTGAAGTATTAGTATCTGAGAAAGATAAAGTAGTAATTGGTACTCCTATATTAAAATTAGATCGAAGTATTTTTGATGCGAATAATATCTCTTTAATTACTCCTCTGTTAATTACTAACCATAATGAATTAAAATCCCTTAACGGATTAGTCGGCTCTCAAGTGACTGCAGGTGAAGACTGTGTTCTTGAATATAAATTATAAAAGTATCCTATAGGATACTTTTATTTTTACTACTCAGAATTTAAAGTTGGAGTTCAATTATATAAATTGAAATTTTATTTAATCTACTCCTATTTATTTATGCTCAATAAATCTTCTCCAACATTTATATTACTATTATTTATAACATTAATCTTTGCATACTCAAATGAGTTAGTTATAACAATGGGAGTTATTGATGTTTTAGCATTTGATTTAACTTTATCTACATCAAATCTTATTAGCTCTTGACCTTCTACTACCATATCTCCTGTATTTACTAGGGCTTCAAATCCATCACCATTCATTTTTACAGTGTCTATACCAATATGTATTAGTACTTCAACTCCATCATCACTTTTAACACACACAGCATGCTTAGATGGTAAAAACAACTGTATTACTTCTCCTTTTACTGGAGAACATACAATTCCTTCAGATGGTTCTATTGCAATTCCATCGCCTAACATTTTGCTCGCAAAAGTTTCATCTGGTACTTCTGTTAAACTTAGTATCTTACCATTCATTGGTGATTTTACTATACCATTATCATCTTTTGTTGCTTTATCCTTTTTTCTTCCAAATAATTTACTTAACATTTTTTACACCTAGATCCTCTCAATAATATTAATTTATTTAACCTAGAAAATCACTCCAACTTAGTAGAGTGATTTTCTTATTTCATATTTCTTTTTATGTATTAGAACTTGTGATTATCTGGGCATGGGTAGTATCTTTTTGCTTTATTTACTTTCTTTATTAACTCCATATCCTCATCATCTAACTTTAATTGTAATGCTCTTAAGTTTATCACTTGCTCTTCTTTCTTAGTTGACATAGGTATAACTATTATGTCTCTTTTCATAAGCCAAGCTAGTATTACTTCATACACTGTTACATTATGCTTATTAGCTACTTGAACTAACTCATCTTTTTCTAAACATTCATTTTTCATAAATGAGCAGTATGACTCTATATGACAACCAAATTTTGCACAGTAATCTTGAAGATTATATTGTGGTAAATTTGGATGAGTTTCTACTTGGTTTATCATAGGCTTTATTTTTGCAGTTTCTAATAATCTATCTAAGTGATGTATTTGGAAATTAGATACTCCTATCGCTTTTACTAAGCCTTCTTCGTATATTTCTTCCATTTGCTTCCACGCAGCTGCATTTTCTTCGTAAGATCTTGGCCAGTGAAGTAAATATAAATCAAAGTACTCTGCTCCTGTAGCTTCTAATGCTCTTAACACTTCACTTCTTATGTCTGTAAACTCAGTAGTCCATACTTTTGATGTTATCCATAAATCTTTTCTATCTACTGATGATATTTCTAAAGCTTCCTTTAAGCACTCTTCATTTTCGTATACTTTTGCTGTATCTATCATTTTGTATTCTGAATCTATTGCTGATAAAAATGCATTTGTTGCTTCTTCTCCTGTAGCCCTAAATGTTCCTAATCCAAATTTAGGCATTTGTAGTCCGTTAGATAAAGTAATGTATTCCATTTTAGTTGATAAAGCTGTATATTCCATTTTATTTTCTCTCCCTCTTATTATTAATTAAACTATTTCTGGCCAGTATTCTTTGTTAGCCTCTATTAAATCATCTAATATATTCTTTGCTACACTTGCACTTGGTACTGTTTTTGATAATATTATTGCTTGGTATAATTTCTCATAGCTATTGTTTATCCATGCATCTACAACTAGCTTTTCAACTGCTACTTGCTGGCTCATTAGTCCTTTTTGGAACATTGGTATTTCTCCTACTTGTAGAGGTATTGGTCCATCACTACCTAATAAACAAGGTATCTCTACCATTGCATCATCATCAAAATTATTTATTGAACCATTGTTTGGTACTATTAATAACATTCTTTCTTTAGTATTGAATGCTATTGCTCTTGCTAAGTCTACTATGTATGTTGCATGAGCATCTTTGTGGAATGCACAATTTTCACTTGTGTTAGCTTCTACTATTCTTTTACATTCTGTAAATACGTCTTTCTCTCTACTTTCCATAACTTCATTAGCTCTAGTCTTTTCTGCGTTTGCATGACTTACTACATAGTCAGGGAATAAGTAGTATTTTAAGTATGTATTAGGTAAAGTTTCAGAGTCTAGCTTAGCTATATCTCTAGCTTTTTGGAATGTATCTAACCATGATGGACCATAATGTTGAAGATCTATATCTTTAGATATATATCCATGTTCTACTACGTGTTCTCTTATTGTTGGAAGTAACTCATTTCCTTGTTTATCTTTTATACTAGACCACCATCCAAAGTGATTTAATCCGTAGTAAATTACATCTAAGTCTTTTCTTGAGTTAAACCCTGCTATTTTAGCCATTTTATCTTCTATTGATATTGGCATATCACATATATTTATTATCTTAGAATCAGGTCTAAGTCTTCTTGTAGCTTCTGCAACTATAGCTGCTGGATTTGAGTAATTTAACATCCAAGCATTTGGTGAGTATTTTTCCATATAGTCTATTATCTCTACTATTGGTCCTATTGATCTAAGTCCGTATGCCATTCCACCTGGTCCACAAGTTTCTTGACCTACTACACCATACTTTAATGGTATTTTTTCATCTTTTTCACGCATATCATAAAGACCAACTCTTATGTGTGCCATTACAAAATCTATATCTGTAAATGCTTCTTCTGGATTTGTTGTTTGTACAAATTCTATATCTGTAGAGTTATCTCTTACTAATATTTCACAAGCATCTGCTATTACTTTTTGTCTTTCTTCATTGTTATCATATAATTTTATCTTTCTTATTGGGAATTTATCTAAGTTATTCATTAACATTAATACTATTCCTGGTGTAAAAGTTGATCCCCCACCTGCTATACATATTGAAAATTTCTTATTATTATCCATTGATTACTGTCCTCTCTCTTTCTATTAATTTTTCTAATTTTTCTCTTATATTAGGTACTTTAAGCCCTATTACTACTTGTATTGATTTTTTGCCTTTTACTACTCCATGAGCTCCATATTTTTTAAACTCGGTATCGCTTAAAGTATTATTTTCATCTTTTAAAGTTATTCTAAGTCTAGTCATACAGTTTGAAACTTCTAGTACGTTTTCTTCTCCACCTAGACACACTAACAATCCTTCTATATCTTCACTAATTTCATCTGTATTATCTTTTGATTTCTTCTTTTGTTTTGCATCTTTCTTAGAGTAGAACTTTATTTCTTCTCCTTCTTCTCTACCTGGAGTTTGTAAGTTCATTTTTTGTATAGCAAATTTAAATACTAGGAAATAAACTACTGTGAATGATAAACCTATCAAAATTTGTATTAAGTAAGTACCACCATGTGTTCTAAATAATGGTAACCAGTTTAAAGTTGCGAAGTTTATAAGCCCTGATCCAAAGTCTCCAGCTACTCCAAACGCAAACATTATTGCCGACATAGTACCAGCTAACACTGCATGTATAAAGAATAGTACTGGTGCTATAAATATAAATGTAAATTCAAATGGCTCAGTTACGCCAACTAACATTGCTGTTAATGTGATTGGTATTAATAATCCTAAAGTTCTCTTTTTCTTTTCTGGTTTTGCTGTTGCATAAAATGCTAGAGACATCCCTAAAGTTCCAAATATCTTTGAATGACCAAACATCATATATCCTCCAGCAGGGAATATTGATGCCAATGTTCCTCCACCTGCTTTTGCTGCTTCTATAGTTGCTATCCACGCTGCTTTAGCTCCTCCTGCCACTACTAAATCTCCATATTCAAATGGTTGATAAACTAAGTGATGAAGACCTGTTGGTACTAGGAATCTTTCTAAGAAAGTGTATATCCCTACTCCAAATGTTCCCGTATTTAGTATTAAGTTTTGACCACTTAATATTATTTGTTGAATCTTAGGCCAGATAACAACAGTTGCTAAAGCTACTGGTATAAGTAAGAAGAACATTATTACATATACACATACAGATCCGCTAAAAGTACCTATGAATTCTGGTAACTCTTTGTCAAAGAACTTATCATGAATGTACACTGTTAGTAATGCAATTATTATTGCGCCTAATATACTCATATCGAAAGTTGTAATTCCTGCTATTTGAGTAATTCCTGCTGATGTTTCTAAATCTACTCCAAACTTTGGCCCATACAAAGTTAAAATTGTATTTATGTAGTAGTTATAAGTTAAAAAACATAATAACGCTTCTAAAGATGCTCTAGCTGGTGTTTTTTTAGCTAATGCAATTGGCATTCCTACAACAAATATTAATGGCATTTGTCTAAATATAGTCCATGCCCCTTCACCGATTATGTGCCATAGTGAATACCATATGGTTCCCTCTGTTGCTATTGAACCCACTAGATTAGTATCCTTAAATACTATCGATAATCCAGCCATTATCCCTGCAAATGCAGTGAATAAAACTGGAGTATATAATGCTCCCCCAAATTTTTGTAATGCGCTTTTCATTTTTACCCACCTATCTTTTTATAATTTGACTATCATTGATTACATTTAGTATCATTTCATCTGATATGTATCCATTGTCTCCTAATATATAGTGCTTTAATGCACATAAAGGTGTTGCATAATCTATTATTGATTGACCCTCTTTATTTTTAATAATGCCATCAATAATCCCACTCATGAAGTAATCTCCACTCCCTACTCTATCTACTATATTTTCAATATTATATTTCTTAGACTTATATAGTTGGTTATCATAGTAGTATCCAACTATTGTATGGTAACTAGAATTTATAACCTTTCTATTAGTTGAAAATATAGCTTCTATATTTGGATATTCCTCTTTTATCTTTTCATAGTAATAATTAAGCTGACCTTCAAAATCTAATTCTTCATTACCACATTTTATTCCTAGTATATTTTTGGCATCTAATATACCGCAAGAAATATAGTCAACATACCCCATTACTTCCTTAATAGCTTTTGAAGCTTCTTCAATACTCCATAGCTTACTTCTATAGTTAAAATCAAAGAATATTTTTATCCCTTTTTTCTTTGCATGCTTTAATATATTAAATCCAAACTTTCTTGTATTTTCAGATATACCAAAATCTATACCTGATAGAACTATATAATCTATACCTTTCAAAATTGATTCTATATTATATAATTCTTCATTGATTAAGCTAAAAGCAGAGTACTTTCTATCGTAAATTACCTTTGGAGATTTTAAACCTTGTCCATTTTCAAGGTAATAAGTTCCCAATCTCCCATTAGAGTAATCTATTTTACTTG
>NZ_JBOFYU010000153.1:0-11929 GCF_051654825.1 Clostridium sp. | reverse complement strand
ATCCAATTTTTAGAGAAGGAAGAGAATTTACTTAGTGTACTATAAGTGAGTATTATGTAATGTATACTTCAAAAGCTCAAAGAATAGATAAAACAACATATCAAAAAAATATGAAATGATGATAAATAATATATATTTTATTAAGGTCAATAAAATTATGGTATTATTGACTACTAAAATATATAAAAATCAAGGTCAAACAATGCTTAAAAATAGTATTTTTAGAACTTAGTATAATTTATTTAAAGTTGAAATTTTTATAAAATTTAGTAGTATCAATACTTTTAAGTAACTCTAATAAAAAATTTCAGGAAAAATGTAGGTTGGCCCTAAAGGAATAATGGATATTTCAGATACGTTAGTGACATAAAAAAAGGAATAGTTGTTACTGCTCCATCTGATTATTTTATATTTTTAAAGTCTAGGTATGGTTTGAATACTTCAATATATTCAGATTTAAAGTCTTCTAATATCATTTCAAAAGTTTCATAAGCTAACTCAATATTACTATCAATTTTGAAAATGATATCCTCGTTGCTATCATCAATATTTTCTTCAAGATTTTCCTTTATATTATTGAAGCTATCAATATCTATTTTATCAAAGAAATCTATTAATGGTTTCTTCTTTGCTATAATAACCTCTTTATTTATATCTAAATTCAACATTATTCCTAGCTCATTAACACATAACCCCATATTCAAACTATAGTTAAGATAATCAAACTCTATATACTTATCAATTATATCTTTTTGCTTTTCTAAAAATTCAGTAACGTCATTTAAAAATAAAAACTTACTTTCTGATATTACATTATCAGTCATATGCTTAACTTTTTCTGTAACATCATAATCTATCTTATCGGCTGCTATTAAATCATCTATTATCTTTCTTCCTTTATCATATATCGAATATCTTCTTTCATATAGATTGATAGCTAATTGCCTTTCTGCTATTTCCTTTTGCCTTCTAACTAATTTGCACTGCCTCCACGCCAATATTCCAGTAACCACTAAACTAATAATAGAAATCGTTAATGGCCCCCAATCTAATATTATATTAGGCTCTGTATTCTCAATACTTAGTAAGTACTCTAGCAATCTTGTTATATTTTCTTCACCCATTTGTGCACCTCCTACCTTTTATCCCGATATTAGTTTAACATATTCCTGATAAAAAATTAAAATTATGATGTGTTTAAGTGTAGAAATCTAGTGATACATAGATATAAGCCTAGCATAAGGAGGTGAACATAACTACATTTATCAAGATGTAAAATAAAAGTCATACTTCGGTATGGCTTCTATTTTTGACTACCTAATGACTGCAAATTTATTGTATATTTTAGATAGTTTGGATGGGCAGTTACCATACCTACCACAGCGGTTGCCCCTATTACTATTTTTGCATAATATAATAGATTAAAATTGTTAATTTATGATATTTTATAAAAGTATTACTTATAAAAATTATAGACTATTATCTTATTTGCCATAATATAAAATCAATCTTTTTTATAGGTGTTATATTATTATACGGAAATTTTTCGTCAAATAATCTTATCCACTCCTTAGATTGATTTGTATTTAAAAAACATCTATATATTTCTACTATTTCATAGTATTGTTCTATAATTTTATCGATATTGCTTACTCCAAAATATGCTTCTAATTCTAAGTGATTACGTATAAACTTATCTATTATTGGCAGCTCAGGATTTACTGTTGCTAATAATTTACTTGCAAATGATGCATGAACTTTTTTAGAATACTTATATAGATATCTAAGAGCATCAATAAATTCTAAAGAGTTTGTTTTATCATCTTCTAAAAGTATAAAATATTTGTTTAAAAAATTTTCATTAGTATTTACACCAAGCTTGTAAAAATCTATATAAACTGTTTTAAAAGTATTATCAGTAGATACGTTTATATCATTAAAGATATTCATAATATAAATATACTTAGTAACACCTATCTTCATTTCCTTTCTATCTAAAGATCTTGATACGTCATGTAAAGTAAATTTTTCAAAACATCCTATCATAAGTGTCCTCCAAGGTTTATATTTTATATAAGAAAGGCTGCATAAAGTGGAACTGATTTAATTCCATTTTCAAAGCCAAAGTTTTTACTAGATACTCTTATGGCATATGGTGGATTATATCTTTTTATAAATTGGTTTAGACTTTTTGCACGAACATTATCAGCTGCCTTAACCTCTATTGGTATAATATTACCTTTTTTATCTTGAATTATAAAATCTACTTCTGCTTGACCACTAGATTCCCAGTAATATGGGGTGTATCCACTTGCATTTAATGTAAAGCAAACGTAATTTTCTGTTAAGGCTCCTTTATAATCATTAAAGGCTTTTGTATCTGACATAATAACCTCAGCAGGTATCCCAAAGGTTGAACAAAGTAGCCCTGTATCAGTCATATATACCTTAAAGGCATCATTGTTAGCATAAGCTATTAAAGGTAATTTACCTTCAGTGCATTTATTACATTTTAGTATAACACCTGAAGATTTTAACCACTCTAATGGAGTTTCATATTCATAGGCCCTTGCACCAGATTTAATTACTTTGTATTGGAACTTTTTATTTTCTTTTGCAAGCTGAGCTGGAATACTATTAAAAGAAGCCATTATTTTAGTAGTTTCATGTGGGGTAGCGTATTTTGCCATATCAGCTACATAAGAATCACTTATATTTTTTTGCGTTGATAATACAAAATCAAAATCTTTTTGTGATATATACTCGCTAACAACGGCAGGCATACCACCTACAACTAAATAACTTTTATATAAATCTAATGCCTTATTATGAAGAGAAAATTCACTATCATTTTGGAAAGATTCTTTAATTAATTCGATTAAATCTTCTTCACCTAATGCTATTAAATATTCTTCAAAATCTAAAGGATACATAGTTTTCATATCGACTTTTCCAACAGGGAAAGAATAATTTTGCCTGTTAACTGCAACTCCAAGTAAGCTTCCTGCTGCAATAATATGATATTCATTAGCATTTTCATTAAAGTATTTTAATGATGTTAAAGCTCTTTCACAGCTTTGAATTTCATCAAAGAAAATTAAGGTTTCTTCTTTAAATATACTTTTACCTGAGATTATTGATAGCTCCTTAATAATCCTTTCAGGATTTAAATCTCTATCAAATATTTTGCAAAGATCTGTGTTATTTTCAAAGTTAAAATAAACACAAGTTTTATAATTATTTTTACCAAAGGTTAAAACAGAATAAGTCTTTCCTACCTGTCTTGCACCTTGAAGAATTAATGGTTTTCTATTTCTACTATTTTTCCAATCTAATAACCATGTTGATATTTTTCGTTTCATTTAGTGTTACCTCCTAACACTTTATCAAACTTAATTATATATAGTATAGACATTTTTAACAACATATATTTAGAAAAATAAAAAATATATTATATTAATTTATAGTTGTATAAACATATTATTAAATAATAGATGATTTAAAAGGCATATATTGATGGAGAATAAGTTTATTCTAAGGTTAACAAAGGTATTAAAGTTTTAAACTTTATATATTTAGGTTATAATTATGTTTATAGAATAAGATGGAGGTAACTATGGCTATATATTTGAATTCAAATAAACCATTAGAAAATTATAAGAAATTATTGAATACAAAATATTTTGTAGATAAAAGTTTAATGATAGATTTATTAAATGAAAGAATCGAAACCTCTGATTGTTATGTATGTATAACAAGACCAAGAAGGTTTGGAAAGTCATCAGTAGCTGATATGTTAGGTGCATACTATGGGAAGGCTTTGGATTCAAAAGAGATATTTGATAATCTAAAGATAAGTAATTGCGATAGTTACAGTGAAAATTTAAATAAATATAATGTTATATATATAAGCTTTAATAGGTTATCTGATAGGGGAAATACCTATGCTGATTATATTGAAAGAATTAAAACTAATATAAGAACAGATATACAAGAGAAGTATCCTCATATAGATGTAAATAAGTATTTTTCCATAAGTGATATGCTAGAATCTTTAAATGATAAGTTTATTTTCATTTTAGATGAGTGGGATTATATATTTACAAATAATTTGTTTGAAGAAAATCAAAATGACTATTTAGAATTTTTAAGAGATATATTAAAAGATCAACCCTATGTGTCATTAGCTTATATGACAGGAGTGCTCCCTATAAAGAGATATTCAAGTGGGTCAGCACTTAATATGTTTGATGAATTCACCTTTTTAAAGGATAGAAAGTTTGGTGAATATTTTGGCTTTACAGAAAAAGAAGTTCTAAAGCTATGTGAAAAAAATGGAGAGTTAGACTTTGAAGAACTTGAAAGATGGTATAATGGCTATCTGACAGTTAAGGGAGTACAAATATATAATCCAAGGTCAGTTGTAAAGGCACTCCAAAATAGTCACTGTGAAAGCTATTGGACTAATACAGGAGCTATGGATGAGGTAGCAGAATATCTTAAATATAACACTTTAGATATTCGTGAAGATGTCATAGAAATGGTTTCAGGTGAAGAAATTGATATTTATATAGATGAAGAATTTAGAGCAGGACAAAAGGCTCCTAAGACTAAGGTTGAAATATATTCTGCAATGATAATACTAGGTTTTTTATCTTATCATGATGGATATTTAAAAATTCCAAATCAAGAGCTAATGAAGGAATTTGAAAAAGCTTTAAAGGATGAAGAATTCGGAGAAGTAGCTGAAATAATTGATAACTCAAGAAAGTTATTAAAAGCTACTTTAAACAAAGATGAAGAAGCAGTAGTTAAGCTAATTCATGAAATTCATAATTCGGAAATACCAATACTTCAATATAATGATGAAAATTCCTTATCATGTGTTATTACTTTAGCATATTTAGGTGCAAGAGATCTTTATGATATTGAACGCGAAGAAAAGACCGGTAAGGGTTATGCAGATTTCACCTTCCATCCGAAAAGGAAAAGTGATACAGCAATTATTGTTGAATTAAAGAAAAATGAAACTGTTGAAAAGGCTATGCAGCAAATAAAAGAGAAAGAATATGTTCAAAAGTTTAGAAAAAAATATAGCAAAGTTTTAGCTGTAGCTATTTGTTATGATTTTAAGAATAAAGAGCACAGCTGCAAGATAGAGGAAATAAATATATAAATTAGATAATAGATGTATGGAACAAAATTAATAAGGGTATGGATAGAAATCAAGAGAGATACAGGTTTTTTATCCATACCTTATCAATTTATATATTAAATTTAAACATTTTAAAAACATTTAAATTATAAATTATAAATAAATTGTTTACAAATTAATTATATAAAATTTATTAGAGTTAGGTGTTTATTATTCAAATAATATTATAAAAATTGCTATTATCAAGTTGATTTAGATTAATTGATAATAGCAATTTTTATTTAAAGATATTATTAGATATAAATAAAGATCTTTATATTAAGCTAAAATAAATATTCAAAAAATCATATCAGAGGAGAGTAATTGATAGAAGTATAAGGTGTAACCTGAAATGGCTCTTTAGTATTAATGGATAAATTAGAGAAGTTATTGTTTTTAAATATAACATTATATTAATTATGAATTTTAAAATAGAATTATTAATTTAGAAGGGTTATATACCCTAGAATCGTTTAAAACTATTATAGAGGGAGTTAACTACCTAAAAAGATATAGAACTCGTTAGAAGTTAATTTTAAAGCACTTAGAGCTATATCAGACTATATATTGGCGGTAAGTACTATTTTTAATAAAAGCTTAATCATTAAAGAGATATGTATGCTACATATATTTTAAGGTTTTATAAGGGTTTAATGGTTTTAATGGGTTTAGGGCTTCCAGAATAGGCTCTATATCTAGCTTGTAGAGATTTTAGGTGTACATATTGGAATCGAAAGATGTACACTTTGGAATGCAAAAATGTACACATTGGAATCGAAAGGTGTACATTTTGGAATTTACAATTAAAAGATTGTAATACAAAATATGGTTCTAAATTCTGAGATATCTGAAGATGTAGCTGAAATTAAACAATAAGGAGTTAACATTATGGCAAATAATGAAATACTGTTCAAACCTAACTCTCTTATAAAGGCAACATAAGAAGTTCAGAATATAAGGTATTTGATACATTATTACAGAGATGCAAATATAATAAAGACTATGGATTAAAAAAAGCTGACTTAATAAGATAATATATCTAAATATTATTAAACATAAAAATATATACTACATATACTTTAATGTATTTATAAGTATTTAATAGTATTTAAAGTATTTAGAGAACTCTAAATAGGCTATTTTAAAGGCTTTAAAGAGTCTAAATGCTACTTTTTAGGATTCTAATGCTACCTTTTAGGATTCTAATGCTACCTTTTAGGATTTTAATGCTACCTTTTAGGATTTTAATGCTACTTTTTAGGATTTTAATACTACCTTTTATAAAGAAAGTAGCAATGTAAAATTTGGATAAAAAGAGGTGATTTAAAGTGAATAATGAGATACTTTTTAAGCCAAATGGAATAATATTAGCTACTGCTAGTAATACTATTACATCATCAGAATATAAGCTTTTTGATATGTTACTACAACGATGTCAATTAAGCCAAGATTCTAATTGGAGGAAAGCAGAATTTAATAGGGAAGAGTTAAAGAAGATAATAAAAAGCAATGATAATTCTACCGTAGCTGAAATAAAGGAAACACTAGATAAATTTATGAATATAAATATAAAGTTTAAACTTGGAAAAAAGGATGTAAGTGCAACATTGATAGCTGAACATATCTATGATCATGAAAGGGATATGTTTACTTGTAGCATGAGCAAAAATGTGTTTAAAGCTTTAATGATATGTAAAGAAATAGGATATTCTCCTATAGATATAAAATTAGTTAGAAAAGCTAAATCATTTTATACTCAAAAAATATATGGAATCCTTAGAATGTGGAGTAGACATAATGAAACTATAGAAAAAGTATATACTCTTAACCAAATAAAAGAAATATGTGATATTTTTGAAGGTACTAGCTATGATAGGTATAATAATTTCAAAAATAAAGTTTTAGTTCCAGCAATTAAAGAAATAAATGAAAAGTTGAATATGAAAGTAACTTTTAATGAAATAAAGGTTATGAGAAAGGTTCAGAAGATAGAGTTTATAATTACAGATTATGAAACTAAGAAATACAATTTCAATAAAATTACAATAATTGATGCTAAAGAAATTAAAATAAAAGACGAACATATAGATTCAGTAGATTATATGAATATGATAGATTGCAAGTTAAATGAGAGTATACATAAAGCATTCCTAAAAGACTTTAGTGATTATAAAGATTACATTAAGACTTTAAAAGCTGCAGCTAATAAAACATTAGACGCTATAGGTGGTAAAACCATAAATAAGAAAAATTATAAATACTTTAAAACTACATTAGAAAACTTAATTCCCAGCAGAATATTAGATGATTAAATAGTAATTTTAAATTTACAGTGTATTGATTAGGGTTGCTACTGGTAAGGATTAAAGTCGATAAGGGTATGGATAAAAATCAATAGAGGTATAGCTCTTTAGCAATACCAAATATAAATATTTATATTATAAATTAATTATAATTTGTTTATATTATAAAATTACTTAATGTAGTTTATTTGCTGATACTGAGCTCTCATCATCTATTGGAAACCAAGAGGTTTCCTTTTTTACAACTACAAATAGAGAATTTATTACAATAATAGAAAAATATAGTATAATGATTATGAATTTATAAAGAAACTAAGTAGGAAATATGAATTTAGCATTATATTTATTTATAAATAGGATAGGGGGGGATTAGTAGTTTTATGATATATGAAGTTAGAAAATTAATGGAGAATATGGTTGACGAATGGGCTATTTGTGGTGGAGATGCAATTGATTTAGTTGTAGGAAAAAACACAAGATTACATAAAGATATTGATATTGCAGTATTTTGGAACGATAGGGAACAACTTATTGATAATTTTCTTAATAATGGTTGGAGGATATTTGAACCTGATAATGGATTATTAAGAGAAATATTAAGCAGTCAAGATGACTTATGTACAGAAGATAATTTATGGTGTATTAAGGTTAATTCAAATAGCTACGAAATTAAGAATGTTTATGACAACTTTTATAAAATAACAACAGAGCGTAAGCATCAAGATATTATGGATTTTATTGAACTTCTTTTCAATAAAAAAGAAGAAGATCTATTCATATATAAAAGAAATCCCAATATTAATCTTTCTAACGCTATTCATTATACAAAAGAAAAGATACCATATCTTGCACCAGAAATGGTTTTATTATATAAATCTATTTATGTAAAATTTACTGAAAGTGTAGAAAATAATGATATCGAAATGGTAGCTAATTATAGGCATGACTTTGATGTTGCTATTAAATATTTAAGTGAAAATCAACGTAATTGGTTAAGGAATGCATTAAATATTTCCTTTCCTAATGGACACGAGTGGTTAGATAAATTATAGGGGGATTATTAATTTGAAAAAATATATATTATTTGATTTAGATGGTACAGTAACAGATCCAATGGTTGGTATAACAAAATCAGTTAAATATGCTTTAAATAAGTTTAATATTAATACAAAAACTTTAGAAGAACTATGCAAATTTATTGGACCTCCACTAAAAGAGTCATTTATGGAGTATTACAATTTTAGTGATGAAGAAGCTGAAAAAGCAATTATATATTATAGGGAGTATTTTTCTATTAAGGGCATCTATGAAAATTATGTATATGATAATTTTGAAAATATACTTTCATCATTGAAACAAGAGGGTAAAACTTTGATTATAGCTACAACTAAAACAACAATTTTTGCTGAGCAAATTATAGAACATTTTAATCTTAGTAAATATTTTGATTTTATTTGTGGAAGCAATTTAGATGGTACAAGAACCAAAAAAGCTGATATTATTCAATATATATTAGATAAATATAATATTGATAATCATTCAGATGTTGTTATGATTGGTGATAGAAAGCATGATATTATAGGAGCAAAAGAGGTTGGAATAGATTCTATTGGTGTTCTGTATGGATATGGCAGTTACGAAGAGCTATATAATAGTGGCGCTGACTATATTGTAAAAGATATTGATGAATTAAGTAAGCTAATTATAGATTTATAAATTAGTTATTATAATAATATCAACAAATTCCAAGTTATAGGTGAGTTTAGGTTGGTTATAGTAATATTATTTTTGGATTTAAATAAGAGGAAATAGAAATTTGTATAATTAAAAGGAGAAGTTATTGATGATAAAAGCAGTAATTTTTGATATGTATGAAACACTAATAACTCTTCATCAGAGTCCACTATATTTTGGTACGCAAATGGCTATTGATGCTGGAATTTCAGAAGAAGAATTTCAGTCATTGTGGAAACCAAGAGAGTATGATAGAACTGTGGGAAAAATGACTTTGGAAGAAATATTAGAATTTATACTTAAAGAAAAGCAATGTTATTCTGAGGAGCTGTTTAGCAAAATAGTGGAGAAAAGGAAAACATCAAAAAAAGAATGTTTTAAATATATTCATCCAGAAATTCTTCCAATGCTAAATGAATTAAAGAAAAAAGACATTTGTATAGGATTGATAAGTAATTGTTTTTCAGAAGAAGTTGAAGCGATAAAAAATAGTGAACTGTTTCAATATTTTGATGCGACATATCTTTCTTTTGAGCAAGGTTTGCAAAAGCCTGAAAAAGAAATATTTATTAGATGTATGGATAATTTATCAGTGTCTGCTGATGAATGCATATATGTTGGAGATGGTGGTAGTTTAGAATTGGAAACTGCTTCTAAAATAGGAATGAAAGCTGTACAGGCAGTGTGGTATCTGAAAGAAGGAGCAAATCAACCTGCGAGAAGGAAGAAAGATTTTATACAAGCTGAAACACCCTTTGAAATATTAAAATATATTGGAGTACGTTAATTCCAATATGTTAGTGAGATTAGATAAGATAGAGGAATTTTATTTGTCACATAAACTAAAAGAAAAATAGGAATTTATGGAGGAGTTCTATGCGTTATAAAATGAATTTATGGTCAGATTCATTCGAAGCAGTTAAATCTGGATTAAAGACAATAGAAATGAGATTATATGATGAAAAAAGAGCATTAATAAAAATTGATGATATTATTGAATTTGTAAATGTAGATACTAGCGAAATTTTAAAATGTACTGTTCAAAATATTTATTTATACAAAACATTTAATGAATTATACATGAATCACGATAAAATAGCTATTGGTTACACTAAAGATGAAATTACAAATTCTAAAGATATGCTATTATATTATTCTCAAGACAAAATAGATAAATATGGAGTTATGGGAATTGAAATTAAAGTTATAAAAGACTAATAAATTCCAAGGTATCGTTGACTTTAGGCTAAATATATTGCTTCTATATTTAGGATTAAATCTACTAGAAAGCTGGAATTTAGTTAGTAGATATATGTGGCTTATAAATTTAATTATACAAAATACGGAGGATAAGATGAAAAGTAAGTATATAGTTATAGGAATTATTCTCTTATTGTTTGCTAGTGTAGGTATATTGATAAATAAAAATGTACAGAAAGAAAATGAGCTATTATGGTATAGGAATCAAATAAATGAAAGATTTATTTCAAGCTTAAGTCTTGCATCTGCAAATTTTGCTGCTGATTATGAAGGGAATTTAGATGATAAAACATTTAGCTATAATTATAAAGATGCTATAGCAAATATCTCAAATGCTTCACAATTAGTTGCTTTTAGTGATTACAATAATACAAACAAAGTTCTTAATAATACACTACATACTCTATATAAGCTCATGGAGCAGGATGAAAATATACAAGAAGTAAAAAGTAATTTTAATTTATTATATGAAAATTTATTAAAATTATCTCGTAATCCAAATGATATAGAGTCTACAGAGAAGTTAAATGATTTTATAACAAGTTTTAATTAGATAGAAATTTACTAATAATATTAATTTTATATGAGTTAGTTGAAATGTAACTAACAGTTAAATTGGAGTAAGGGTATGGATTAAAATCCATACCCTTATTATTTATATATTAAATAAAAATATTTTATAAATAATATAATTATAAAAAGTTTATATTTTATATTTTTTGTAAAATTGTTTAATATAGCTTGTTTACTGATATGGAACTTTCATTATCTATTGGAACATATATCTGAACTCTTCCAAAAATTTGAGTTTCTATTATATAAACATCATTTTGCAATTTTTCTAGTACCTTATATGATAATCCACCATATAGCTTAGGATTTAAAGCTCCACGTTGATTTCCAATGACAGGCGATACATTTATAGGGTACACATTCCAGGAGCTTCTAATTGGGTGTAGGTTAATATAAAGTGTATTTGAAGTTGTATTTATATTGTTAGCGGTATAGTTAAAGTAATCTAGTAATCCTTTATAAATGCACTTAGCTTCTTCTAATGGATTATATAAAAGTGAATCTTCTTTATTATCTACAAACCAGCCTTCATAAAGAATAGTTGGCAGTTTAGCTTTTAAGATATAAAAATCTTCAGTTTTGAGACCTCTATTTTTATATCCTATAGAAACAACCTGATTTAAAACTAATGCAGCAAGTTTTTTTGATGCTTCATTATTATAGTAAGCTTCAGCTCCTCGTCCTCCACCTGCATTATGATGAATGTCTAGTAATAAATCACATCCGCTAGAATTAGCTTTATTAACTCTTTGTTCTAATGAATGTTTAACTGATAAACAAGATTCAGGAGTTACATTTATAGCTTTAAATCTAGAGTCTTCATTTAAAAGTTTAATTAGCTCAAAAGATACTTCTTTATTGACTT
>NZ_JBOFYU010000152.1:0-9508 GCF_051654825.1 Clostridium sp. | reverse complement strand
TTGTCCAAGTACCTCTATATTCCCAGTAATTTTTTGGAAATATAGTTAGGTTTATTAATGTTACTCTTTTTTATATGAGACAAACTTGATAATTTCCAATTTTATTTATTTTTTATCTTGACATATTACCAGTCGTCTAAATAGTATAAATTTCAATAATTAGTATTCCATTATAATAACTTATTATTCGAGAATATTAGGAGGTTAAACTTAAAATGAACTAACAGAAGCACTTAAGGCTTCATTATAAATATAAACTATATTAATTGCTAATTGTTGAGAACTATTTTTTTCACCACTTTTTTTAATTTTTTTTACGAAGCTTGATAATGATATAGAATCCATTTTTTGAAATATCTTTATTTTTTCATACATTTCAGATTCATTGTTAAATATAAATCCATTAATTCCTTCTTGGACTTGTCCTTCGTTTAAAGGATCCTTTAAACAAAAAATAGGTAATCCAAGAGACATAGCTTCAAGCATGGATATAGAATTTGTATCAGATAAGGAAGTTGTTATATATCCATTGCATAAAGCATAATAAGGAGCAAGGTTATGATGTTCTATTGATCCAGTAAATGTTACTAAATTAGAAATATTTAAGCTTTTAGATAGTTTTTTTAAATTATTTAATTCAGGCCCATCACCCATTATTATTAAATGAAGATTATCTTTTACTTTAACAGTTTTAGCCCAATACTTTAAAAGTGTATCAACATTCTTTTCTTTTCCAAGTCTTCCAGCAAAACAAAGCTTAGTAGAATTAGAAGGTATAGTATATTTATTTTCAATTTCTAAGATCTTTTCCTTAGAGATATTTTTATCAGAAAACACATCTAGTTCAACAGAGTTAGGGATTATATGAACCTTTCGATTAACACCAGCGTTTTTTAAATACTGAACTCCTTTATTAGAAGGAGATATAAGTGAAAAAGCTTTATTAGCTAAAAATCTTTCATATTTATGAGTGATTTTCTTAGTTATTTTTATAAAAGCTTTTGGAGAAACATAATAAAGATAGTCATCATATATAGTATGCATTGTATAAACTAAAGGTATATTTAGATGTTTAGCTATTTGTATTCCTGATAATCCAGTTCCAAATTCATTATGAATATGAATAATATCAGGTTTAAACTCCTTTATAAAAGATAATCTAGTTTTACTAATAGGAGAAGCTAATCCAAGATTATAAAATTTTTTTATTTTTATTGCAGGACAATGTAATACACCATTTTCTATATAATGAATTTTAGTATTTGAATCAGCTGTAACTATTAAAACTTGGTGGTTTAATTTTTCAAGGCCTTCTTTTAGGACTTTTACATGAGTTGCAACACCATTTATTTGAGGAAGATAAGTTTCACTAAATAAAGCAATTTTCATATTTAAGACACCTCTAAAATTAATTATTACTAAAAATTTTATAATTAATAGTATATTAATAAATATGATTGGAGTGCATAAATTAATTCTAAAAAATATTAATATGAAAAATAAATTTATTTGTAAGAAATATAAAGAAAAAGATTTATATTTTTAACTATAAAAATTTGCTATAATATAAGTTATGAAAAAAATGATTTGTGGAGTGAGCACTAAATTAATATAGTGCTTTTATTTATGAAATTTATTTGGAGGTGATATTTTGAATTTAGAGTTATTAAAAAGTAGAGTTCTTAGAAATCCATTTTCTCTAAGTTATAAAAATGCGGAAAAAATAATATTAGAAAAAAATATAGACTCTTTAAATACAGTAGAAGTAAATGGAGTAATAAATATTTATGGGAAAATAAATGAAGGTCCTACAACGGCTAACACACATATAAAGCTTACAAACAATAAGATTATAAGTCTAAGGTGTAATTGTAGTTTAAGTGAGGAAGCTAGATTTTCAGGAAATGAATTTGCTTGTCAGCATATAATTGCAACAGTTTTAAAGCTGTTAGAAGGAAAAGAATCCTTTAGCAAAGAAGAAAGAAAAGAAAAAGTAAAGCTAATAGTTAGACTAGAGGAAGCTTTAAATTCAAATCATCTCTTTAATGTAATATTGTTTATAGAAAAGCGCGGAAGAGTAAAGGTAGGAAATAAGGCAGAATTAAATTCAAATATACTTTCTAAAAACAGCAGTTATTCATTAGACAAAGTCAGTTATTCAAAGGAAGAGATAAAGCTTTTTAAATTAGTGAATAAATTAGATTTCAAGGTAACTGAAAATGACTTGAAGGCATTATTATGTAGTTGTAAATATAATGTTTTACAAGCAAAGATAGATTCTATAGAGTATGAAGGCTATATTGTTCAAAGACCTCTTCCAGTTAAATTTACTTTAAAGTTAGAGGGAGATAAAATAAAGCTCCAACAATCTAAACTTTTAATAAGAGCTTTAAATAATGATGGAAGTGTTTATTTATGTGATAGAAGAATATATATTCCACCTCAAAATCAAGGTAAGCTTTATTTTCCTATTTATAATGCTATAAATAAAAAGGGATTTACTTTTATTAAGGAATCATCATTAATAAAATTTACTGATATTTTATCTTCAATAGGAGAGTTAAAGATAAATGATGACATTAAAAATTTAGTGGCAGAAAAGTCTAAGATAAATTTATATTTTTATAAGGGAAATCCAGATATATGTTGTAAATTTATTTTAGAAAAGAATAAGGAATATATTAAAGAATCAGCAAAAGTAAAAAAGCTAGAAGAAATATTATATTCATATAGATTTACCAAAAAGGACGAAGAGTATTTATTTTTAGGAGAAGATGAAGATATTTTTGATTTATTAAAATCAGAATTAAAAGAATTCTGCACAATTACTTCATCTAAGGAGCTAAGTAGCTTAAAAATATTATCTAAGGATGATATTGACTCTAAATATAAGGAAGTTAATAATGAATTAGTTTATAAGTTTAATATAGGGGATATTAGCAATGAGGAATTTTTCTTAGCAATTGATAGCTATAATAATGGAGCTGAATTTTATAAATTTAACAATTATAGCTTTTTAGACTTTTCTAATAAAGAAATAGGAGATTTAATGAAGCTTTTATCTTTTATTGGATATAAGGATAATGAAGTAATTCTTCCATTAGGTTATGAAGAGTTAATTGAATCTAAGGGAAGTAATACAGATTTTATAAATATAATTAAGCAGGAAAGAGATATTGATAAAGATAGTTTTATATTACCAAGAGGATTAAAGGCAAAATTAAGAGATTATCAAAAGCTAGGATTTGATTGGATGCAAGGCAAAAAGGAAAAAGATTTATTTGGTATTTTAGCTGATGAAATGGGATTAGGGAAAACCGTTCAAGCAATAGCATTTTTATTAGCAAATAAAAAAAACACGTCTTTAGTGGTTACTCAAACATCATTAGTTTATAACTGGGAAGCAGAATTTAAGAAATTTGCACCAAAGCTAAAGGTTGCATGTGTTCATGGAAGTAAATCGAAAAGAAGTAAACTATTAAAAGATATTAAAAAATATGATGTTATTTTAACTTCTTATGGTACTTTAAATATGGATATTGAAAATTACAAAGATATATTATTTGAAAATATTATTATAGATGAAGCTCAAACAATAAAAAACTCAAAGGCTAAAATTACAAAGAGTATTAAAGCTTTAAATGGAAAAGTAAGATTTGCTCTTACAGGAACACCTATTGAAAATAATATTATGGAGCTTTGGAGTATATTTGACTTTTTAAAGCCAGGATATTTATTTGATGAAGGTGATTTTAAAAGTAAATTTAAAAGGATAGATGAAGATAAGTTATTATTTTTAAAGCTAATAATAAAGCCATTTATTTTAAGAAGAACTAAAAAGGATGTATTAAAGGACTTACCAGATAAAAATCAATGGGATTTTTATGTTTCAATGACAGAAAAGCAAAAGAAATATTATAAATCAAGCTTAAAGGAATTCGCTAAGGAAGCAAGGGAAACTAATAATAGTATATCTATTTTAGCTTTATTAACGAAGCTAAGACAAATAGCTATAGACCCATCTATAGTAAAAGAAGATTATACTGGTGGTAGTGGTAAAATAGATGCAACATTAACACTCTTAAATAAATTTATAGAAAATAATAAAAAGACATTAGTTTTTTCGCAGTTTACTAGTTTATTAGATAAGCTAAAGGAAAAACTAGATGAATTAGATATTGAATATTATTATTTAGATGGTCAAACTAAGGCTTCAGAAAGATTAAAGCTATGTAATGACTTTAATGCTTCAAAAGATATTAAGGTATTTTTAATATCATTAAAAGCAGGGGGAACAGGGTTGAATCTAACATCAGCAGAAAAAGTTATTCACTTTGATCCATGGTGGAATCCTGCTGTTGAAAACCAAGCTACAGATAGAGCACATAGAATAGGTCAAAGCAAAGAAGTAGAGGTAATAAAAATAATATCTAAGGGAACTATAGAAGAAAAAATGCTAAAGCTTAAAGAAGAAAAGGATAATTTAACATATTCATTATTATCGGATGAGTACAAAGGAAATATAAATAATGTTGGTTTAAAAAGAGAAGATATAGAATATTTACTTTCAGAAGAATAGAGAAATAGCTATAAACTAATAAGTAGTTTATAGCTATTTTTTGTTTTTATGAGATTATAGCAAAATCAAGTTTTTAGTATATTTATAAAGGTGAAATTAAATAGTTTAGGTGGTTTTGGCAAAGTAAAATTTATCTAACGAACTCTTAACAAATAATAACAATTATTTAATATTTTTCTAATTCGGACTTGGTAATATAGTGTTGTAATAAATTTCTAAAAATTATAAAATTTAAAATTTGGGGGAGATGAATATTATGCTTAAAAGAAATAAGATTATTGCAGCATCATTAGCAATGGCTATGGCATCAAGTATTGTTTTAAATGGATTAACTCAAGAGGCTAAGGCTATAATGAAATCAGGAAGTAATAATGATTTTTTAGGGGAAGATGAAAGTTCAGTAGAGACATATTCTTTAAAAATCAATGAAGAGGAATACTCAAAACCTAAACAAGTAAATGTGCATATGGGAGAAAGTCCTTCAAGTGAGGTCAATTTTACTTATACGACTATTACTGGGGATTTAGAAACAAAGGTTGTTTTAAATAAGTTAGGTAGTAGTGAAAAGATAGTAGTAAATGGTGAAAATTCTATTGGTAATGCAAATAAGTATTTTCATAAAATAGAGGTTAAGGGTTTAGATGCTAATACAACTTATGAATATACTGTAGGTACTGGAGAAGATACTTTTAGTGGTAAGTTTAAAACTGCTCCATCAAAAGGAAGTAAGGAAAGTTTTAAATTTGCATTTATAGCAGATGGACAAGTATCTAACGCAACAAATGCAAAAGCTTTAGGGGCTACACTTGCAGAAGTAAATAAAATGGGATTAGATTTTGTTTATATGGCAGGGGATACTACGGATACTTCAACAAATGAATCTCAATGGGAATTATTATTTAACAATGAAGGAGCTTTTCCAACGGGTGGAGAAGATATGTTTTCTAATAATTTAATATCAGTAGTTCAAGGTAACCATGATAATAATACATTAACTAGACATATTAATGCACCAGCTGAGGAGGGGAATGTAGTTTATTCCTATGATTATGGTCCAGCAACATTTGTAATGTTAAATTTAGAAACTGCTAGATATGATGCAGAAGCAAGAGCAAAGCAAAAAGAGCATTTAATTAATGTTGTTAATGAAGCAAAGGAAAGAGGTCAATGGACATTGGTAGGATTCCATAAGTCAATTTATACAGGAGCTTCTCATATTACTGATTCAGATGCTATAGAAGCAAGAAATTATTGGGGGCCAGTATTTGCAGAATTAGATGTAGATGTAGTAATGCAAGGTCATGATCATGTTTATTCAAGAGGATTTATTAATGAAGATGGATATAATGCTAATCCAAGCAAAGATGAAAATGGAAATGTAATAAATCCAGAAAATGCTCCGTTATATATGGTTGGAGGTCATGCAGGTGGATTAAAGTGGTATTCTAAGAAAAACTACACAGTAGGTACAGGAGATAGATTAGCACCTGGGTATTCATTCTTAGATGTAAATTCAACTGATACTGGAAGTGATGTTAAAAAGGAACAAGTTATAGTTGAACTTGAAGTTTCGGAAAAAGATTTAACTGTAAACACATATATGTTTAAATATGACACAAACACAGATACAATAACTACAGATAAATATTTATATGATAGCGTAACTGTAGTAAGAGATGTTGAAGAAAATCCATATGAGGCTAAATTATCAGATGTATCAAATGTTGAAGGAAAAGCTGGCGTAGAATTTAAGGTTCCTGTAACAGTAAATGAATTGCCTACAGATTCAATAATTAGATCATCAGAAATAGTATTTGATATTCCAGATGATTTAGAAGTTAAAAATGTTGAATTAAATAATAAGGTTATAAAAGCAAGTAACTGGGATTATAATGTTTCAGATGGAAAGCTTAGAGTTGCTCTTGCAAATTTAGATGATGAGCCAATATTTATAAATAATTTATCTGGAAATAAAAATATAGCAACATTAACTCTTTCACTAAAAGAAGATAAGAAAACAGGTGATAGTACTGTAATCAATATGTCAGATCTTGTTTTAAGATGTGAAAATGACGTAGATGTTGAGTATAGTACAAAGAATGCTAAAAGTATTATAAGTTTTGTTGAAAAAGAAGCATCAAAGGTAAATGCTAGAGAGCTATATAAATCTGAAGGAATAGATGTTATTCCTGGAGGAATGAAAGCTATAGCAGCTGAATTTACATTAACTCCAAGCACAACAGAAGTTAAGTTTGGAAATAATGATTTCTATTACAGTCCAGAGTTTACAAATAAAACAGGAAAAGTAACTTATGTTTCATTAGTACCAGAGGAAATCTCTTTAGAAGATTTATCAAATATAGATAATTACACATTAACAGAAAAAGATAAAGAAGCTCAATCAGTAGTATTTGGTGATATTAATAATGATGGAATTGATGCGCAAGATGCATTAGCATCAGTAACTGCTTGGCTAAGAAAAACTACTCCTGATAAAAAAGGAATGCTTTCTATAAATGTTAATGCAGATGGAAAAATAAATACTAGAGATGCCATTGATGTAGTTGATAACTACGTATCAGGAAAAGAATTTAATATATTATCTAAGTAATAAAAAAGTAGCCAAATACTTATTTGGCTACTTTTTGAATTATAAGGATTAAATAACAAAGTTTAACAAGTGTTTAATATAGAATTTATATTAAATTAACTATGAGAATTTATTATTTAAATATAGATGTAAATTTAAATAAATATTTTAGTTTTATTTAAAGAAGGGGATAAGTATGAAGATATTAGATAAAAAAGAAAAATTAATATGGATTGGGTTTACTATTATATTTTTTATATTTTTATTTTTATTGAACTCTAAGTTAAATTATGTGAAACCAGCAGATGCTCCAATAGGAATTGAATATGAAAAGGGAGTAGTTACAAGGGTTGTTTCAGAAACATTAGCTCCAGATCCAGATTTTCCTTATATTAATATTGGAAAGCAACAATTAGAAATAAAAATATTAAAAGGTAAAAGAATGGGAGAGATAGTTACTGCTAATAACTTCATTGGAAGAGTTGATAATAGACCTGCTAAGGAAGGAACTAAGTTAGTAATATCTAGCTATGATGACTTTATAACTACTGTAATAGTAAATTATAGTAGGGAAACAGCAATTTATGTACTATTATTTTTATTTATGCTTGTTGTTATTTTATTTGGTGGATGGAAAGGTGTTAACTCATTATTATCATTAATATTTACAATTATTTGCGTAATATTTTTATTTATTCCATTGATAATAAAAGGAGTAAATCCTATTATAGCATCTACAATTATAGTTATTTTATCTACTAGTGTAACTATGCTGTCTCTTAATGGATTCTCTAAAAAAACTGTAGTTGCAGGATTAAGTTGTGTTCTTTGTACAATAATAGCAGGAATTATAGCTTACATATTTGGTGTAATAACAAATGTATCTACCTATAATACAGCAGAAGCTCAGGATTTACTATTTGTTGCTACTAATACATCATTAAAAATTAAGGACTTGCTATTTTCAGGGATATTAATATCATCACTAGGGGCTATAATGGATACTACTATGTCAATAACATCATCTGTTTTTGAAATGAATGAAGTGGGAAATAGCTTAAGTAAAGCTCAATTATTTAAGTCAGGAATGAATATAGGTAAAGATATAATGGGTACTATGACAAATACATTAATTTTAGCTTTTACAGGAAGTAGTATAAATATTTTAATTATATATTTTATGTATAACATGCCTTATCTTCAATTAATAAATATTGATTTGATTGTTATAGAAATTATACAAGGATTATCAGGAGGGATTGCAGTTATATTATCTATACCAATAACAGCTTTTGCTGCTTCTGAGTTAGTAGGAAAATTGAAAAGAGAAGTTATTAATTAGTGAATTTATTAGGAGGATATTATGAATAATAAAATAAAACATATGTATGAAAAAGCAGGAGTTTTAATAAGGGAAAAGAAAAAGGTAATATTTTTATCAGTAAGTATTTTATGTATAGCAATAATACTTAGTTTATTTACAATTAATTTTTTAACACCAACTTTAAGGTTAGAGGCACCACAGGAAAAGATTATATCAAATTATAAAGAAGAAATTATAATTCCAGCAGTATTGAGTAATTTACCTGATAATTCATATCCGGCTACTAGCGTATCAATAAATTTTGATAATAATAAGTTAGAGTTTGTTAGACTTACTATTGGAACAATGGAAAGCTATAATGATTATGATACCAATAGAGATGCTACACCATCATTTAAAATACCGCAGTGGACTTATAATGCAGAAATTGCTAATGAAGAAGGTGAAATTAGAGCAATGTATTTAGATACAACAGCAGGTAAAAATGCTTATGTTAAGGAAGGTTTTGAAAAAAGCAAAAAGGATATTCCGTTTAAATTAGTATTTAAACTAAAGGAATCTGTTATTCCAGGAGACAAGCTTGAAATAGATATAAATGAGGCTGTTTTTGCAACTATAGATGGAGATAAAGATAAGACGACATTATCTACTAAAGGCAATTATAGTAAATTAAAGATAAAAGATTCTATTATAAAGATAAAATTATAAAAATTTATAATTAGTTAAAAGGAATTCTTATTTGAATTCTTTTTTTTATTTAAGAATATATTTTTCAAATTACATATTGTGATAGATAATTTGAAAATGATAAAATTAACTTATACCACAAAATGGAAGGAGGGTGATAAAGTTCAGTGTATAATCTAAAAGCTAAAATTAGAATCTGTTAAGCTGATATGAAAAAATAGCTTGGCTTTTCATAGAATTGCTCGCTCTTTGAAAATTATATAAGTTTGAATATTTTATTGTATGGTAAACAAGCCTGCAATAAAATTGATTTTTGCAGGTTAAATAA
>NZ_JBOFYU010000151.1:0-10700 GCF_051654825.1 Clostridium sp. | reverse complement strand
TTTCGAATTTTTGACTTAATTTAATTATTTTTGTAAAATGTATATTATCTAAATTGGGATATAATAAAGAAAGGGGAGCAACTTAGAAGGAGGATAACTAATGAAAGAATTTGACACAATTTGTGCAATAGCAACAGCCATAGGAGAAGGTGGAATTGCTATTATAAGAGTTTCAGGTGATAAAGCTTTAGAAATAGTATCAAAGATATTTGTAGCAAAAAGTGGTATGGATATAAGAGAAATGAAGTCTTACACTATGAAATATGGAAATATTATAGATTTTGAAACAAAAGAGTTAGTAGATGAAGTAATAATAAGCTATATGAAAGGACCTAAGAGCTTTACTGCTGAAGATACTGTAGAGATAAATTGTCATGGTGGTATAACATCTACAAATAAAGTTTTAGAAAATGTAATAAAGGCTGGAGCAAGATTAGCAGAGCCGGGAGAATTTACTAAAAGAGCATTTTTAAATGGAAGAATAGATTTATCTCAAGCAGAAGCAGTTATGGATTTAATAACAGCTAAAACGGAATTAGCTATGAAATCAGCATTAATGCAAAGCTCAGGTTCACTTTCCCAGGAAATAAATAAGCTTAGAGAGTATTTATTAAATGTTTTAGCATTAATAGAATATGCTGTTGATTTTACTGAAGATGATGAAGAAATAGATCCAACTATTCCTCCAAGGGTTATGGAAAGCTTAAAGGAAGCTATTGATAATATGGATAGGCTTTTAAAGAGTGCAGAAGAGGGAAAAATAATAAGAGATGGGTTAAGCCTTGCAATTGTAGGAAAGCCTAACGTTGGGAAATCATCTTTATTAAATGCGCTTTTAAAAGAAAAAAGAGCAATAGTCACAGACATAGCAGGAACAACAAGAGATGTAATAGAAGAATACATAAACTTAGATGGGATTCCAGTTAAAATAATAGATACAGCAGGTATAAGAGAAACAGAAGATGTTGTTGAAAAAATTGGGGTAGAAAGATCAAGAGAAAAAATACAAGAGGCTGACTTAGTATTGCTAGTATTAGATTCTTCAAGAGATTTGGATGAAGAAGACAATGAAATTATAAATGCTGTAAAAGGCAAAAATACTATAGCTATTCTAAATAAGATCGATTTAGAAAGTAAAATTAGTAGCAATATATTAGAATCATTTGAAAATATTATAAAAATTTCTGCAAAAGAAGAAGTTGGTATAGATGGTCTTAAAAATAAGATTAAAGATATGTTCTTTGATGGTAAAATAGATAGTGAAAGTTTAATAATATCTAACTCAAGACATAAGCAAGCATTAATTAAAGCTAGAGAAAACTCAGAAAATGCTTATGTACGTGTAAAAAATAACGAATTTTTAGATTTAATATCAATATATGTAACTGCCGGGTTAAAAGCTTTAGGTGAGATTACAGGATCTGAATTAGAAGAAGACTTAGTCAACAAAATATTTAGAGAATTTTGTTGTGGAAAATAGGAGAAGTGAAAATATGAAATATAACGCAGGGGAATACGATATAGTTGTTGTTGGAGCAGGTCATGCAGGATGTGAAGCTGCTTTAGCTACAGCTAGAATGGGGTTAAAAACATTAATTTGTACTATAAATCTTGATTCAATAGCTATGATGCCTTGTAATCCTAATATAGGGGGAACGGCGAAAGGTCACCTAGTTAGAGAAGTAGATGCATTAGGTGGAGAAATGGGTATTAATATAGATAATACTTTTATTCAATCAAGAATGCTTAATACTTCTAAAGGGCCAGCTGTGCATTCATTAAGAGCTCAAGCTGATAAAAAGAAATATCAAGATAGAATGAAAAATGTTTTAGAAAATCAAGAAAATTTATCAGTTAGACAACTAGAAGTAATAGAGGTAGATGTTGAAGATAATAAAGTTGTTGGTGTTTTAACAAAAAATGGAGCTTATTTTAAATGTAAGGCTATTGTTTTAACTACCGGTACATATTTAAAATCTAGAATTATTATAGGTGATGTAACTTATAATAGTGGTCCTAATGGATTATCAGCAGCGAATGAATTATCACAATCACTTATAAATTTAGGAATATCACTAAGAAGGTTTAAAACTGGTACGCCAGCAAGAATTAATATGAGATCAGTAGATTTCTCAAAAATGATTGAGCAACCAGGTGATGAGAAGATTGTTCCATTTTCATTTATGAACGATAACATTGAAAGAGATCAAGTGTCTTGTTGGTTAACTTATACAAGTGAAGAAACTCACAAAGTAATAGAAGAAAATATCTCAAGATCTCCAATGTACAATGGATTAATAGAAGGTGTAGGACCAAGATATTGTCCATCTATAGAAGATAAGGTTATGAGATTCCCAGATAAATCAAGACATCAAATATTTGTTGAACCAGAAGGTGAAGATACATTAGAAATGTATATTGGCGGAATGTCATCATCATTACCAGAGGATGTTCAAGTAAAAATGTTAAGAACTATAGCTGGACTTGAAAATGTAGAGATAATGAGAACTGCATATGCAATAGAATATGATTCAATAGACCCAACACAATTAAAGTCTACATTAGAATTTAAGCATATAGAAGGACTTTACGGAGCCGGCCAATTAAATGGTAGCTCAGGATATGAGGAAGCAGCATCACAAGGTATAGTTGCAGGGATTAATGCAGCATTAAAGATAAAAGGTGAAGACCCTATGGTATTAACTCGTTCAGATGGATATGTAGGAGTTTTAATTGATGATTTAGTTACTAAGGGAACTAATGAGCCATATAGAATGATGACATCTAGAGCAGAGTATAGATTACTTTTAAGACAAGACAATGCTGACTTTAGATTAACTGAATTAGGATATAAAGCAGGGTTAGTTACAGAAGAGAGGTATAACAAGTTCTTAAAAAGAAAAGAAGATATTGAAAATGAGTTAGAAAGATTAAAGGAATTACAAGTAACTCCTAAAAAAGAAGTAAATGAATTTCTAGAATCATTAGGATCAGCTGATTTAAAGAAGCCAATAAAGTTCTATGAATTAATAAAAAGACCTGAATTAGATTATTTCTCATTAGCTAACTTAGATTTAGAAAGACCAAAATATCCTGAAAATATTGGTGAGCAAATTAATATAATTGCAAAATATGAAGGATATATACAAAGTCAATTAGAGCAAGTAAATCAATTCAGAAAATTTGAGAAAAAATTAATACCTGAAGATATAGATTATAAAGAAGTAAAGGGGTTAAGAATAGAAGCAATACAAAAGCTTTCTGATATTAAACCTTTAAGCTTAGGTCAGGCTTCAAGAATATCTGGAGTATCACCTGCTGATATATCTGTACTTCATATTTATATAGAACATCAATATAAGAAAAAACAATAAATTCAATGGAGGAAATAATGGAGTTTTTTGATTTAATGAAAGAAGCTGCTTTAGAAGCTGGTATGGATTTATCAGAGCATCAATATGAGCAGTTTATAAAATATATGAGATTAGTTCAAGAATGGAATGAAAAAATAAATCTTACAGCTATTACTGAAGATGAAGAGGTAATAAAGAAGCATTTTATAGATTGTATAAAAGCATTTAAGTCTCAAGAAATTAAAAATGCTAAAACTTTAATTGATGTTGGAACAGGAGCAGGATTCCCAGGGCTTCCTATAGCAATAATGAAACCAGAATTAAATGTTACACTATTAGATTCTTTAAATAAGAGAATAAACTTTTTAAATACAGTAGTAAGAGATCTTGGTTTAAAAAATGTAGTAACTATTCATTCAAGAGCAGAAGATGGAGCTAGAAAGCCTGAGTTAAGAGAGAAATTCGATATAGCTACATCAAGAGCTGTAGCTAATATGGCAGTGTTATCAGAGTTCTGTATGCCTTATGTAAAGGTTGGAGGACATTTTGTTGCTTTAAAAGGACCTTCAATAGATGAAGAGCTTCAAGACGGTAAAAATGCAATTGGAACTCTTGGCGGTAAGCTAAAAGGAATAATTGAAGTTGAAATAGAAGGAACGGATTTAAGACACAACATTGTTGAAGTTAAAAAAATAAAGGAATGTTCAAAAATATATCCTAGAAAAGCTGGTACAGTAAGCAAAAAGCCTTTAAAATAGAAAATATGATAATAATTTATATATAATTATCGAATGGTGTATTTTTAAGGAGTATTATTTAAAAATCTATTAATTTTTATATAAGTAATAAACAAATAAGGGATGGTTGGGTGAATTATGAATAAAGAAATTATAAGTATAAGGGTTGATGAAATTTTTCCAAATACATATCAACCTAGAAAGTTTTTTAATGAAGAGGCATTACTAGAATTATCTCAATCAATAAAAGAATATGGAATTATTCAGCCTATAACGGTTAGAAAGATGGGAGATAAATATGAATTAGTTGCTGGAGAAAGAAGATGGAGAGCTGCTAGACTTGCTGAACTAGAATCTGTGCCATGCAACATAATAAAAATTACAGATACTGAATCAGCTGAAATAGCTCTTTTAGAAAATCTTCAAAGAGAAGACTTAAACTTCATTGAAGAAGCAGAAGCATATTATAATCTTATTCATGATCATAAATTTACTCAAGATGAATTAGCTAGAAGAATGGGTAAAAAACAATCTACCATAGCTAATAAATTAAGATTATTAAAGCTTAGTGATAAAGTAAGAACTATTTGTGTGGAAAATAAGTTAACGGAAAGACATTCAAGAGCATTATTATCATTACCAAATGAAGAACTACAATTAAAAGTAGTAAATAAGGTAATAAAGGATTCTTTAAATGTTAAGAAAACGGAAGAATTAATTAATAAAGAATTACTTAAACTTGCTGGTGAACAAATGCAAGATGACTCTAAGAAAAAAGTAAAAAGTGTATTTCCAGCTAAGCTTTATGTTAATACAATTAAGCAAGTCTTTGATAAGTTTAATATTCCAGCAGAATATAACTTTAAGGATTCAGAGGAATGTATACAAATAACGGTATCAATACCAAAAAAATAAATATAAAACTAATAAAAATTAGAAAAAGAATTACACTAGATATAAGTGTAATTTTTTTTATATAAAATTAGAATTAATTACAAGTTTTTTAATATGTTAATCTTTTAATATGTAAAAAAAGTATATATAATAGGATATATGGGAAGGGGGTGAAGCTCTAGAATTAGAGCTTTATTTATGAAGAAAATTTGTATATTTAACCAAAAAGGTGGAGTTGGAAAAACTACTACCAATATAAACTTATGTGCATATTTAGCAATGGAAGGTTACAAGGTATTAACTATAGATATAGATCCTCAAGGGAATACTACAAGTGGATTAGGTATTGATAAAAGAAACTTAGAGTTATCTATGTATGATGTATTAACATCAGATGCATCTTTTAAAGATGTTATAGTAGAAAGTGAATTAGTTCAAAATTTATTTATAGCACCATCTACTATGGAATTAGCAGGTGCTGAGGTTGAAATAATAGGAAAAGAAAATAGAGAGACTATTTTAGCAACTAAAATAAAAGAGGTAGAGGAATTATATGATTTTATATTTATTGATTGCCCGCCATCCTTAGGAGTATTAACGATTAATGCTTTAACAACTGTTGAATCAGTTTTAATACCTATACAATGTGAATTTTATGCATTAGAGGGAGTAGGTCAATTAATGAATACACTTCAATTAGTTAAAAAATCTTTAAATAAGGATTTAGATATTGAAGGTGTAGTTATGACAATGTATGATTATAGAACAAATCTAAGTAATGAAGTTTATAAAGAGGTAAAAAACTTCTTTGGAGATAAGGTTTATAATAGTACAATTTCAAGAAATATAAGACTAGCTGAAGCTCCAAGCTTTGGTTTACCAATTGTGCTTTATGATGAAAAGTGTAAGGGCGCAGAAGCATATAGATCATTGACTAAAGAATTTTTAAGTAATCAATAAGAAGGTGAAGATATGAGTAAGAAGTTTGCTTTAGGGAAGGGTTTAGGAGCATTAATTCCAGAAGAAATGCAGCAAAGTGATTCACGAGAAAAAAAAGAATCTACTAACCTAATTTCTATAAATAAAATAAAAAGTAATAATATGCAACCAAGAAAGCTTTTTGATGATGATAAAATAGCAGAATTAGCAGAATCAATAAAAAACCATGGAATTGTTCAGCCTATAATATTAAAACAAGATAAAGATAGCTATATCATTGTTGCTGGAGAAAGAAGATGGAGAGCAGCTAAGTTATTAGGACTAAAAGAGGTACCAGCTATTATTATGGATTTAACTGATAAAGATATTTTAGAAATATCTTTAATTGAAAATATTCAAAGACAAGACTTAAATCCAATAGAAGAAGCATTAGCATATAAGAGATTAATTGATACATTTAAGCTTACTCAAGATGAGTTAGGTAAAAGAATTGGTAAGTCTAGAGTTTCTATTACAAATTTAATTAGACTTATAAACTTATCTGAAGCTGTTCAACAATATCTTATAGATGGAGTAATTACAGAAGGTCACGGAAGAGTTCTTTTAACAATATCAGATCAAAAGCTTCAAGAAGAAATCGCTAGAAAAGTAATAGATGAAAAACTTTCTGTTAGAGAATTAGAAACATTAATAAAATCTATAAGTAGGGAATCAAAAGATGTTGAAAGAAAAAGAGAAAATAATCCTTACTACAAAGATGTTACTGAAAAACTACAAAATTATTTTGGAACTAAAGTAAGTATAAGTAATAAAAATAATAAAGGAAAAATAGAAATCGAATATTATTCTGATGAAGATTTACAAAGAATATTAGAAATAATAAATATATAGAATGTTTCACGTGAAACATTCTATATTTTAAATTAAAAAGTACATAATATTAATATACTATAATGTTTCACGTGAAACATTATAACTTGAAAGGATGACTAATATGGAAAATATAATTAATATGATAAATGAATATAGCGTTTTTATTGTAATAGGATTAGCAATTATAACCATATTATTATTTGTTATTGTTTTAATACTAATGAGCTCTGTTAATAAATTAGAACGTAAATACAGAAAAATGATGAGGGGCGTAAATAATAAAAACTTAGAAGAACATATTGATTCAAAGTTAAATGACATAGAAGTAGCTATAGGAAAGGCTGATAATGCATTAAAAGAATGTGATGTTATTAAAGAAAACATGAAAGAATGCGTTAATAAAATAGCTATTATGAGATATAAGGCCTTTGAAAATGTAGGAAGTGATTTAAGTTTCTCAATAGCAATATTAGATTCTTATAACGATGGAGTTATTTTAACAGGAATATATGGAAGACAAGAAAGTACTACATATGCAAAGCCTATTGATAAGGGAATTTCAAGATATGATTTATCAGAAGAAGAACAACATGTATTAAAGGAAGCTATAAATAAAAAATAATCACAAAAAAGATGTAATGATAGTTAAAGACTAAGTATTACATCTTTTATTTTTATACTATTTAATTTGAATTCGTTATAAGCATTTAATAGAATCAAGTGAGTTATTAAAATATTTATTGTTTGTTCCAATAGATTTAAGAATAAAATGATAAATACCATTAGAAATACAATCAGCTAACTCCATAACTGTATAAAGTCTTGTGTTTTGTAAAACCATAAATTCAAAATTTCCTGCTATATTTACTATTCCGGTGATACTCATATTACCTATCTTAGGTAAATTCTTATTTAAAGCTAAGCCTGGATTAATAGGTTCATCTTTAATAATAACTTTACCGATATTTTGTACAGCTCCTAAAGATGAATCTATAGCAATAATAAATGGATTTTTTAAATTTGAAAGAATTTTATTATAAATACTTTCAATGTTTTTAGAATGTATAGGGCTTTCAAGTGAACCATAGATATGGATATTATTACGTGACATAAATTTAAGTTTGTAACCTACTAAAGGTCCTAATGCATCGCCAGTAGATCTATCAGTTCCGATACATATAAATACTATATCTCTATTTTCTTTAATTAAAGAATTAAGTTTTTTACATAAATAATCTCTAACTTCAATATATGAGTTAGGTGCAGTTGAATCGATTGAAAAACATTTACTCATAGAAAAACCTCCCTTTATTGAAATTATTGCCAAAAAAGGAGGTTGTTATACAAATGATTATAGTATTTCTACTGTTCTTAAAACCTTATAAATTATAATAAGCATCATGCAAAATATCATACCAGAAAATCCATTAAGCTGAAGACCGATAAAAATTGCTGCTAAAGTTGCTATAGGGCTTATTCCTAAAGAAGAACTCATTATCTTAGGTTCAATAAATTGTCTAGATAAAAATACTAATAAATAAAGTATTATTAAGCCTATTGCTACAAAAACATTGCCTTTTATAAGGAAATAAAGAGCTAATGGAATGTAGACACATGCCATTCCTACTATAGGAAGTAGGTCTAATAGTCCAGATAGAATACTAAGTAATAATGCATAATCTACACCTAAAATAATAAATCCTATGAATGTTATAAATGTGCTTACAAAAATTATAAACATATATGCAAATATATAATTTCCTATTAACTTTTTTCCATGATGTATAGCATTCGAAATATTCTTATTTATAGAAATGTCTAGTAATCCCTTAGAATTATTAGATTTATTAACTAATCTTTCTGTAAAAAAGTAAGTTGATAATAAAGTAAAAGCGATAGTCATTCCTATATATGGAATATAAGTGAAAAATGAAAAAAGAAATGTAATCAATGAAGTCACACCATTAATACCAACTTGTAAAAATTTATTAATTGAATTATTTGCAGTGGCTGCAATACTATCCCACACTGAAGGATCAATTACATTTAAACTATTAATTAATTTTTCAAAGAAGAACTCTAGCTGCGTAAAATATGATGAAGAATTATTAGATATAAATTCCTGAAGAGACTTAGTTACAGAAATTAATTCCCCAGTGAGTGCTGTAATAGTAACTACCATAATTACAATAAATAATGTGAAAAATACTATTGTGGATATAAGTGATGCTAACCATGATTTAATACCTAATTTAGTACATAAGTATTTAGTTGGTTTTCTTAGTAAAATTGCAAAAACTCCAGCTAAAACAAATGGTAATGTGTATTTAACAGTACTTGTAAAAAGAACAACTAGTAATGTGTAAATGGATACGAAAATTAAGATTTTAGAAATTCTATCTTGTAGTGATAAATCATTATTAGGTAACGGTTTATTATTCAATTTTAAACTCCTTTCTTTGAGATTTTGTTTATTGCAGATATAGCTATATCTATATCTGATTTAGTAGTAAAGTAACTAGTACTTAGTCTTACAGTTCCAGTAGGAAATGTTCCTATAGTTTTATGTGCTAAAGGAGAACAATGTAACCCAGAACGATTTTTAATTCCAAATTCATAATCAAGCAAATATGATAATTCAGAGGTTTCTATTCCATCAATATTAAATGATAAACAAGTTGTGGATCTTTCACCTGAAACATCTCCATAATACTTTACAGATTTAATATTTAATAACTCATTTATAAAATAGCTACGAAGAAGTTTACTTTGAGTGTAAATAGTGTCTAACCCTTCATTATTTATAAACTTAATTGCTTCTAATAAACCTACTACTCCTGGCATATTAGAAGTTCCAGATTCAAATTTATCAGGTAAAAAATCTGGTTGATGCAAATCATGAGATAAGCTACCAGTTCCACCTAAAATTAAAGGCTTACAGATTTCATTTAACTTATCATCTATAATAAATCCACCTATACCTTGAGGTCCTAATAAGCTTTTATGCCCAGTAAAAGCAAGGGCACTTAGATTTAGTTCTTTAAAATCTGTTTTTAACATTCCAGCACCTTGAGCGCTATCTAGGATAAAGAAAATATTATTATTTTTACAAATAGCACCTATTTCTTTTATAGGCTGTATGCTTCCAGTTACATTGGAGGCTTGACTCAAAACTATAAATTTTGTATTAGACTTTATTAGTTTTTCAATATCTAATGGATTAATAAAGCCATTTTTATCTGCATTAACAATATCTAATTCAATTTGATGATTATTTTTCATATACATAAGCGGTCTAATTACAGAATTATGTTCCATAGAAGACGCTATTACATGGTCTCCAGGAGATAAACTACCTTGAATTAATATATTTAGTGATGTTGTTATATTATTAGTGAAAATAACATTTTCAATAGAACTATAGTTGAAAAATTCAGCTATTATAGACCTTGCATCAAATAGAATTCTATTAGTTTCTAGGGAATTTGAGTGATTTGATCTTCCAGCATTACCACCTATGTTAGTTAAAAAATTATATATAGAATCTACAACAGATTTAGGCTTTGGAAATGTAGTACTAGCGTTATCTAAGTATATATTCATAAAAACACTCCTATTAAATAAAAAATATAGATTTAATTTCAATTATAAATTAATAAAAAATTAAATGCATCATTTTTTATACAATAAATGTCTATATAAGAGTGTATGAGTATTTAAAAAGTAAATTAGTTATAATATAATTTAAGTATTGCTTATTAGACATAGACGACTGGTAATATGTCAAGATAAAAAATAAATAAAATTGGAAATTATCAAGTTTGTCTCATATAAAAAAGAGTAACATTAATAAACCTAACTATATTTCCAAAAAATTACTGGGAATATAGAGGTACTTGGACAA
>NZ_JBOFYU010000150.1:0-19745 GCF_051654825.1 Clostridium sp. | reverse complement strand
ATATTTTAAGTAGCTCTTGGTCATCAAAAGTAACTTGCTTAGATGATTTATCTTATTTTCAAGAACAAAAAGAAAACTATAAATTATTACAAGAAATACTTGAACTCCCCCCAAAATATAAGCTACCAATTTACTTATTTTATTACGAAGGATACAGTACTGAGGAAATTTCTAAAATTTTAGATATGAACTCTTCAACTGTAAGATCTAATTTACATAGGGGTAGAAAATTATTAAAAAACCTCTTAGAAAGTGGTGATAGAATTGAATGATGAAAAAATCAAAGATATATTCGATAATATAAAAGCTGACGATTTAACGAAAGCTCGAATGTTAAAAAATATTGAAGAGCAAGCAAAAAAAGAACTTTTAGATAATGAAAGGAAGGAATTACTTATGAGTTATAAAAAAATAGGAGCTTTAGCAGCATCTGCATTGATTTTAATAGGTGGACTAACATTATACAATATTAAAAGTAATACTTTAAATCCTCAAGATCCAGCTTCATATCAACCTCCAGTTGGTGAAGAGTATGTTCCTGATAAAGAATTTAATAATTTAAATTTAGAAGCTTTATATGGAAATGTTTCTAAAATAGAAATAAAAAATCACACCAATGATACTTCATTTAAAACAATATCTAATGAAAATACTATAAATAATATAGTAAAATTAGTTCAAACTGCAACAGTAAAGGATATGACAGATGAGGTTTATGAAAAAATTGCAACTTCACAAGCTGAGGGAAATAGTGTAACAGTAAGCTTCATATTAAATGATGGTACAGTATCTTCTACAAGAGTAAATCTTGATTTAAATATAATTTCTATAAATGATGCTTATAACGATGTATCTAGTGAATTAATAGATGAATTAACGAAAGAATTAAGTTCTATTCCAAACCTTAATGATATAAATAAGCCATCTCAAGGAATGTAGTTATATAAATATCTAATAATACTTCCTTTAGAATCATTTATCCTACTTAAGACTAAATAAAATCTAATAAAAAGCACTAGCATCCTTCTTGGATGTAGTGCTTCTTTTATTAATATTAAAATTTAATTATTTTATTTTGAATGCTTACATACATGTTTTACAACAAGCTCATATAATGTTTTAACAGGTGCTCCTGTTCCACCCTTAGGTGTACAATCATTACCACTATCTGTCCAAGAAGTTCCTGCTATATCTAAATGTAACCAAGGCTTATCTTGTACAAACTCTTCTATAAACATACCAGCTGTAATTGTTCCTGCATTACGTCCACCAGTATTTTTAAGTTCTGCCACACTTCCCTTATATAACTTTTTAAAGCACTTATTATTTGGAAGTCTCCAGAAGTTTTCTCCACTTCTCTTTGCTGCTACTAATAACTCATCATAAAAAGCATCATCATTACTTATTACACCAGTTATATCTTCTCCTAAAGCTACTAATACAGCTCCAGTAAGCGTTGCTACATCTACTACCTTATCTACATTTTCTTTTTCAATAATATAAGTAATAGCATCAACTAAAGTTAATCTTCCTTCTGCATCTGTATTTATTACTTCTATAGTTTTTCCTGCCATAGAACCTATAATATCTCCTGGTTTATAGCTTCCACCTGAAATTGCATTTTCACAAGCAGCTACTACAGCTACAACATTTTTTTGCACCTTATTTTTTGCTAATGCTTGCATTGTTCCAATAACAGCAGCTGCTCCACCCATATCACTTTTCATAGTGTCCATAGATGTTGATGGTTTAAGAGAATATCCACCTGTATCAAAAGTAAGGCCCTTACCTACAAGACCTATTCTTTCATCACTATCTGAATTACCCATGTATCTCATAACTATTAACTTAGGCTTATGAACAGATCCTTTTCCTACTTCTAAAAATGCCTTCATTCCTAGTTTTTCTATTTCACTTTCATTAAATACTTCTACTTCAAATCCACTTTCTTTTCCAACTAAAACAGCCTTATCTGCTAAAGTTTCTGGATATAATATGTTAGCAGGTTCATTTACAAGATCACGAGCTAAAATTACTCCGTCAATAACATTTACAGCTTCTTCAATCTTCTTTGACATTTTTTCTAATTTTTCCTTTGGTGCATCTAATATAGTTACCTCTGGATTATAGCTTTCTTTACCCTTATTATATTTGCTAAACTTATAACCTGATAATTTTACGCCTTCTACTATAGCCTTTGTAACGCCACCAGTGCATAACCCTTTAGCCTTTGTAAAGTAAATACCAATATTCTCTACATTTAACTTTTCAGCTTGTTTTATAGCTTTAGCAATTGAGTTTACAAAGTCTTCTCTTTCTAAATCTTCATATTTGCCTAGACCTACAAAAATTTCATAATTAAAATCTTCAGTAGTTCTATAAAAAATTTGCTCACTTTTTCCTTCAAATACTTTCTTTGATTTTAATTTTTCTAATATATCATTATTTGTTTCGCCATCCTCATATACTAAAGTTATAGTACATTGTAATGTATCGACACTTGAATCTTTTACTTTTATCATCTCAAAACCTCTCCTTTATTAATTAATAATTATTATTAATATAATATCACACTTTTTATAATTTATTAATAATTCTTACAATATTTTATTATATTTGCTTTATTATACAATATAACAAATTAATTTTGTTTCTTAGTAGTATTACCTTTATAAAATAGTATAAACACTTATTACTTTTTCATAATTAATCTAATGATATGATTTTATATATTTATTATGACTTCTAAATGCTTAGATTATATTTTTTTTGTAAATACCATAACCTAATTTATATATTTTAAATAAATAGAGTTCTACACTTCAGATAAATGTTGATTTAGTTTACTTAACAAAAATAATTTGTAAGATATATAAAACATTTCTTAGGAAATAACCGTGAATAATGTAAATGAATAAGTTTTAAAACCTCTTGTAAAAAGTTATATAATACCTTATAATAAAGTAAATAATATGAGAGGTGTTAAAAATGGTTGATAATAAAGTAAATTTATTTTTAGAAAATAATAAGTCATTAGAATCTGTAAAAGGTTCTTGGGGAATGTATGGGTTTCAAATAAAGAGCAATGCATTAATTTGCACTATGAGAAATCAAAAAATTGATAGTGATAAAATTAACTCTGCATTAGATTTAATAAAAAATAATACTTCAATGTTTTCAAACTTTAGAGGACTTAATAAGCTTACTACAGCTATTACAATCTCTTCAGAAATTAATATGGAAGAAAGCTTAATAGAAATTATATCTATTTATAATAAATTAAAAGAAAAATTTTATAGTAGTGAACACTTAGTAATTGCAGCACAGGTAATTTTTAATGCAAGATTTAGAGTAAATATTGATGATGCAGTTAAAAATACTAGAACGGCTTATGATTATATGAAAAAACATCATGCATTTTTAACTGGTAATGAGGATATAGTAAATGCAGCTATAATAGCTACAACATCTACTGACTTAGAATCAACATTTAATGATATAGAAGAAATTTATAAATACTTAAAAGATAATAGAATATCTTCAGGCAATAATATGCAATCATTATCCCATATTTTATCTTTAATAAATTTACCATCAAAAGAAAAATGTACTGCTGTTTTAGAAATGAAAAATATATTAAAGGAAAAGAAGGTTCCATTAAACCAATACTATACCCCCCTTCTTGGAATAATATCTTTTTTAAGTGATGATAAAAGAGGCTTTGCAGATAATATTGTAGATGTAAGTATGAATTTAAAAAAGGAAAAAGGATTTGGAACTTTTTCTTTAGGTAGTGACTTTAGAAATATGCTTTCAGCTGCATTAGTATCTATTGATTATCTAGATGTTTTAGACAATGATATAAAAGAAAATCTTATAAATAATACTAGCAATATATCATTAACTATAGTTTTAGCTATTCAAACAGCTATATATATTTCTTCAATTGCAGCAACATCAGCAGCAGTTGCAAGTTCTTCATCTTAATCTTTAGTATCATAACACTCCCTTTAACATAAATAAGATAGCTTTAGTTAAATAATTTCTTATCTACAAACTAAAACTATCTTATTTTTATATCCAAATTAATATTTTTTATTAGTTATACTAGATACTATGCAATCAACTATTTATAATTGTTAAATTAAAGTCCTAATATTCTATTTGTAATAAACTCTACTTCATAAATACTTACTTTTCCATCAAGATTAATATCAGATTTTACGCTAAGCGGTATATTAATATCAACACTTCCTTGATACTTACTAACTATAGCTAAATCTGAAATATCTATAACACCATTATTATTAATATCACCAGTTTTTGACGTTATCAATAACTTATTAAAAGTCTCTATACCCCTTTTAATCTCATCTATTGCATTAGTTATTTCTTCATATGATGCATCTTCTTTATTATAAATAAGATCTGCATTTTCAACACTCTTCTTTAAGTTATCAATTGCTCCTATATGATATTGACCAATTTCTATCCCCTCTATAGAGTTCTTAGTTAACTCATCTGCAAAATCAATTATATCTTTTAAATTAGCTTTGCTATTATATTCATTGACTCTAAAAGAATATATTTCTACATAAGTTCTATGTGCTTCTGTAGACTGATCATTGCCATTAACTCCCAATACAGTTATTTCAACCTTATGCTTACCACTCTTTAAATTTTTATTACTATATAACACTGTATCAACAACTCTAGTAGGTGAATAGCAGTTTATAATTTCATCTACTTCTACATTTCCATTGCCATCAGTTATAATTACTTGAGCAAGTCCATGGTCATTAGCTGTTACTCCATACCATTCAAATTCATTTCCTTCAAATTCAAATTCTACATTTGCACCATTATGATATGCATCTACAGATTTACTATTTGGCCTTATTTGCCAAAGTCCATTTCCTCCATCTCTATTTCCTCCATCTGGAGTTTTATTATTATCAGTATATATTTTTATCCTTGTACTATCATTTCCTAACACTGTAGTTTTTTGATACACTAACACTAGTTCATTTATAGCTGTAGTTAATCTATCTACAACATCATCAACCTGTGCTTGTGATGAATTGCTATCTTTCATAATATCTTGAGCTTCTATTAACACCATACTTAAATTTTGCCAACTTCTAAAAGTATAGTCATTTTCATTTTTACTTAAAGCCTCTTCTATCTTATCTCTTAAAGCTTTTTTGTTAACAATTGATTCTTCTGAATTAATCGTTATAGTTGATTTTATTGCTTCCTTTCCAGCTTCATTAGATAAAGTAATATCTATATCTCCAGAAAAGCTATCAGGTAACTTAAAGGAAAATTGAATATCTCCATTTTTACTTACTTCTTTTTGCCCTACCCCTAGGATATTTTCCTTTTTAATATCTTCTTCTGATAAATTAATTAATACTGAAGTTTGTGTCTTAGGTTTAAAACTCTTGCTATTAATAGTTAATATTTTTGTTTTACTATCATATAAAACAGTTAAATCTTCACTATTTTTAACATTATTATTTATAATGTTTAAAGTTGTATTTCCTCGCAACTCAAAGCTATCAGTTAATGGCTTCATATTATCTAAATTCTCTACAAACATAACTTTAAAAACCTTATTATCTACATCTGCTGGTAAAGTATATTTGCTTGTAAGGTCATTTTTTTTACCCTTCTCCACAAATATATCCTCTATAATAACATCTTCTATCTCTATAGCTTCGCCATCTTTATGCATTAATAAAATAGCCTTTAAATTAACATCTTTTTCAGAGATATTTTCAATAGGGATATTTATATCTATAACTTTAGATGGAGCTAAAACTTCAACTCCTCCAAATGTAGTAGCTCCCATAACTACACCTATAGAAGACTCACTAAAGTCATATTCTGTTATCTTAAATCCATCAACAATGAAATATGGCTTACTAATATCTTCTTCTTTATTAATAGCTTTTAATGTGTACTCACCTTTTGGTAGTACTGGTGACTTATATACAACCTGTCCATCTAAACTTTGAACATTTCTATAACAATCTATTAACTCACTTGTTACTTCATTGTTAGTAGCTTTATCTATAATCGAAACTAACACCTTACCTTGATTATTTGCAACTCTATTTATATACTCTATTTCCCCATGATTTTCTAAAGCAAAGTCAAATTCGAAATAAGTAGTATCTTTAGGTGCCCCCTTGCTAAACATTAAATCTTCTTCTATACAATTTGTTGTATAGTTTGCTTCTGAATAGCTTTCCCAATTTGAATTTTCAAAGAATCTTGTTGTTGTTTTATTAGCATTTATAATCCTATTACCTTCAATAGGTTTAGCATAACTTATAGTATGATTTTTTTGTGCTCTAACAACACCTAATGATACTATTTCTTCTTGTTGAATTTTACTATATTCTGTGTAGAATGTAGGTTTAGTTCCTAACTTTATACCATTAACAGATTTTATTATATCTAGTGTTCTAAACCCTAATTTATATGCAATTGAATCTTCTGGTACATTTTCAAAATAAACACCATTATAATCACTTGTTCCTGTTGCTGATAAAATTGCATCATCATATATAGCAGTTGTAGTTGCACCTAACCATGATTCTCTTTTTACCTTATCTAGTGCCTCTCCATTATCTGCTTGTACTTTTTCATAATTAGGAGATTTACACTCTGCCCCTGGCTTTCCAAAGTTATTCATATCAAAGTTTACAAAACCAATCTGCTCCATACCTGCTTCATTAGTTACTGTATAATCATTATTTGCTGGATCTTTAAACATAGGGTCCATATCACCCATTATACTATTTAAATCGTATTTATTATTTTTCCAATAACCTGGAGTTGTTATTTTAGCTTCTAAATCATAGAACCAATTTTTATCAATTGTATTATCCGCTCTAGACATAGTTTGTTGGTCATTTGGAATAATACTATATGGATTTGTTCTAATTACTATATTTTTTTCTACTAAATCTCTACTATTTTCATGAGGAACATGAATATCTAGTACACCATTCTTTTGATTTGGTCCACCAACTATAATATTGTTATATACTTTTCTATTAAAACCTTCTCTAAGCTTAATTCCTATACCAAGTAATAAATTATCGTATATTTCATAATTAGTAGAACCATCATCTAAATCTATACCAAATGAATGTATATCACTTGAATGATGCATACGGTTATTATAAATTTTAGTTGTTTGATATGCATCTATCTCTGCAAATTCTCTTTTAGCTGCTCCATTTCCTCCAGATGTGTTAAAACCACCTAAAGACCAATATCTATCTCTTCCCCATGAATTAAATTGCCCATGATCCTCTGTTTCTCTCTGACAATCATAAATATCATTATATGCAATACTATGTCCACCAAAAGTACCATCATTAACATTTATACCTGATCTTGCACTTTTGTGTATTGTATTATTTACAACACTTATTCTTGAACTAACAGAAATATTAACACCACAAGATTGTTTTTCATATATACCTATATTCTCCATATGGTTTCTTGAAATAGTAATATCTTTAGGATAATATTCTGCTTTTGGTCCTACAGTCTTATCATCAATTGTTGTCTTGTGAACTGTAAGTTCTGGATAATATTTATGCTCCCAAAATGAAGGTTCCCTTGTTGATTCTGGTAATCCTACTACTTGTATAGATGATGCTCCAGCATTAATAAATTCATTGTTATCTATTAAATGACCTGAGTTATATCCACTAATAAATACTCCATTTCCGCCAAAATCAATAAAATTTGAATTTGTTATTGATATATTTTCTGCATCTTGAATATATACCGCACCAGCTCTAACTACACACCAATCTCCACGCATAAGTGGTACATATTCTTTACTTTTATCTTCATCAACTGTAAACATTGTTCTTTTAGTTCCAAAGTAATCAAATCCATCAAACACTATATTCTTTATTTTTTCTCCGTCTTTTTCCCCTACAAATTTAATTAACTCTGTATTAACAGCACCTTCAAATACAGAATTATTAACATCTACTCCTACTTCGGGAAAGAAGTATAAATCACCAGTTTCATTATCATAAAACCACTCATTAGGTGCATCTAATTCTTCTAGTATATTTTCAACCATTATGCTTTCTGTGTGCATTCCATCACCACGATTATTGTCTCCAACCCATCTATAGTCTACACCTAAAGCATTATTAGGATTTTTACCAGTAATTATATATGAATTTCCTCCCCATTTTTTATCATGAAGAGCCCTAATGTAACCATTTATAGGATTACTCCAATTAGTAGACCTAGCCTTAATATCTCGTGCTGAAGCCATCCCATTTAAAGTAACGTCTTCTTGATAATTTGGATATCTAGCCATTATTTGTTTATCTCTATTTACAAATAACTCATCTATTCCTAATCCACTACCAACATTAGTTTTTAATATATCATCTTTATAAACTTCCCAATTATTAGCCTCTAAAACCTTTGCTCCTGAAAATTCTACCTTTTCATTTTCATATGATTTATAAGTGATTGGATTATCTTTAGATACTCCTGAATCTGTTGGATCTAATACAAATGGTTTATCTAAAAAGTAATTTCCCTCTCTAACATTAACTGTTATCTTACCATCAAATCCATCACTTAACTTTTCCCTAACCTCTTGTTGTGCTCTTTCTAAGGTAGCAAAAGGTTTATCTAAACTTCCCTCATTGTTATCGCTACCATCTTTAGATATATAAATATTTTCTACTTGGTTGTTCTCTGTGGCTTTAACAGGTGTAAACGTTGTGATGAGAAATAATGCTGTAGTTGCTGCCACCATCTTTTTCATTAATACATTCATCTAGAAATTCCCCCTTAAATTTTTATCAATAAGCCTTTTATACATTTACATTTCTAACTAGATTTCACCTCGCTTTTCACGTTTATTTTCTACCAAATTTTGTATATTGTTCATTTAATTTTACCTTTTTTTTACATTTTTATCAAGGTTATGTTTTAACTTAGTCCTTTTGTCATCTTTATATAAAAAAAGAAGTGACCTAATCACTTCTTTTAACATTTATACTTTATTCCTATTATTAAATATTTAACTCCTTATATTAACCATTACATATAATTTAGTCATTAATAGCTTCAATACCTTCACTTTTCAATTTACTTAAATTATCTTTCATAGCTTTAAGTAATTCTGGTGAATGACCTTCCCATTGACTTATCTCACCAATTACCTTCAATGGAAACCTTGTACGATAAGAACGTGTTGGATTTCCTGGAAATTTTTTATCAGTTAAATTAGGATCATCCTCAAAATCTCCAGTAGGTTCAACTATATAAATCCTTTGTGGACTATCTCCAAGAGCTAACTCTGCCCCCCAAATTGCCGCATCTAAAGTTGCTGTCATATAAACAAAATTTGCTTTCTTTCCACTACCATAATTAGATGAAAATCCAACCTTAATTAGATCCCCTATTTCAATATTTGCCTTTGTACCATGGTAAAATGGTCCCTTATCTAAACTCTTTTCTGATTTTACTTTAATAGCTTCTATATTTTTAATGCTCATACAACCACTCCTTACTCTTTATTATAGTTACATAATCTTAATATATATAAGCGTTAAAATACAGACTTATAATTATATTTTATACATGATATAATTAAATTGGAAAGAGATGTTGCTAATAAATGCAACATCTCTTTTTTACTATAAGATTAGTTTTAAAACATAATCTTTCATTCATTATTTAAAGATTTCAGTAAAGTTTATTGCTATTGCTATTGAAATTACTTATCTAAGTATAAAAATAAAGCTAAAAAATATTATCATTAAAAATATTTCTTAACTTTTTTATATAATCTTAGCCCTCACTATACCATAATTTAAAATTTTAAAGTTTCAGCAGAAACCATAATAAATATTATTTTTTGTATTATTCAAGTAATTCACCTTGTAAATATGAGTGCTTTAAATAATCAGGATTACTGTAATATACTGAAGAATTAAAGTCAGATATTTCATCACTAATAAATGAATTAAAAATTTCTATTATCTTATTAGATAGACTCTCCCCATCACTAATAGTGTCCGCTATTAACCTTTGATAAACCTTACCAATTGACTGAACACTAGGAGTATTATATTTACACATTTCAATAGTATCAAAGTTTCCTTCTTTAATATTAAAGAACTCTATAATTTCATCAGATACTTGTTCAAATGATAAACAATGGTTAACATCTGCAAGTTTTAATTGCCTTTCAATTTCATTGTTCCCTAAAATCTTAACAATATCTGATCTTCTAGTCTTTGTTTTTCTACCAATAAATTCAATAAGTGAACATACATAAAATAAATTATTCTTATCCGCACTAGTCACTAACTACTTCACCTCTTTCAAATCTTAAACAATCTAGTCCCTTTAAAGTGTGAAAGCTTATTTGATGTGTAGGATATTTAAACTTAGCCAATTCCCAAAATATATGTCTACTAATTTCACCGGCTAAGAAATCATTAACAAAATTCCACACTGTATCGTCAGCCATAGGACCTTCCACTATATCATAATCATGAATATATCCACTTCTACACTTTGCAATAAAATCTAGCCATTCATCATTCATCTCTTCAAATTTTAAAATCTTTAAATTAGTGCTTTCAATATATGTATAATAATTAATAGTCGGACTTTTTCTATTTCTTTGTGCCCATTTTTTAGCTTGCTCAAAATTATTAGTACAATAAAATCCCCATGAGAAATCTTTTGTGTACCTACTTTTTCTTATTTCTGGGAATTCAACAACCTCACTTGATGCATGATATAACATAAAAATATTCACCTCTTACTTTGCAACTATTTATTAATTTTATCATAATACTATGATTATAATCTATACTTCATCTAGTTAAATCCCTCTTTACATTTCACTCTTAACTTATTATAAGATAATTTATAAATATAACCTTACTTGGGATATATTATTTTTAGATAAAAAATTTACTCTTAACCAAGTAATATAAATGACTACTACTAAAAACCTCATTTACTTATGGTCGAATCTCTGTTATACACCCAACGGATATCCACTGGAATAATTTCCATATAGTGACTTTCTTGGATTTATAACAATTAATATAATTGACACTAATAAATATATTATTGAATAATATTTTATAAGCTCTATTAAATTAACTTCACTGCTTCTCTCGCACATTTTATTTGAATGTTATTATCTTGCCAAGATCCAAGCCTTGCAACCATTTCATCTGTATTTATTCTTTTCTCATTTAAATTTTCTTTATAATAAATAGATTTGTATATTGAAGTTTTTCCAGCTCCATTAACACCTGCAAATATAGTGTAATTTTTCATACTACTTACCTATAACTTTCATTTGTTCTCTTTGCAATATCATATTAGATAGCTCTGCATAAAAATCTTTTTCTTCTTTTGTTTTTGAATTTTGAAGCAATTCCATAAGCTCTGTGTATGAATATCTTGTAAATATTTCATATAGGTTATTATCCTTATTTTCCATATAAAATTCCTCCTAAAAAGTTCTATTTATATATTATTATATACCATAACTTAAAGATATTAAACCTACTACCATTTTGTTTTGCTTTTCAACACAAACTATAAGCTTACTCAGCTTTTACCTTATTTTTCTTTCTTCTTCTTATTATTGAATATATTATTCCTTCTAATAATAATGTAACTACTATTGTTACTAAAACTACCTTCATTACACTTACTTCTTTTACTTCTGGAGCTGAGAAGTTTGTTAATAATGTTTGATCGCTTTTTTCTTTATCTTTTATAGTTCCTTCTTCTATTAATATCTTTGTTTCTTCTAAAAGATCTACTCCAAAGTCTATATTCATTTTTACTGGTTTTATAAAGATATAAACTTGGATTTTATCATTTATATCTTTTATAGGAAATCTAAATGCCTTTATTCCTGCTTCATCATCACTTGCAACTATTGAATGTTCTACATCTTCTCCATTTACAGTAATTCTAAAGTTATCCATTGCATCAGTTCCTGAAAACTTAATTGTTAAATAAAGCTTCCCATCTATTTCTTCTAATATACTTATTTTATCTAGATATTTTCTAGCCATAGTTCTTCCCATTGTACTATCACTTAAAATATCATTTTCTATTGTATATTTTTTAAAGTATTCTTTTGCTTCTATTTCTTCAGATATTTTTTCTTCCTTTTTATCTTCTGATTTTTCTTCATCATTACTTATATTTAATGTAGTTTCTCCTGTAGCTAATGGCTTTTCTTTTTCACTTTCACTAATTATAGTTAATGTATTTTCTAAGAAATCTACTCCAAATGATATATCTCTTTCTATCATATTTATATAAGCACTTACTGTAACTGATGATGATATGTCCTTTACCTTAAACCTTATATCCATAGTACTTGCTGTTTTACGAATAACTTCATATTGTATGTTTTGTCCATCTACATTGACTCTTATATTACTCATAACATCCATTTGTGAAAATCCTAATGTAATATAATTTACACCATCTATCACTTCTAAATAAGATGTTTTAGCTACAGCACTTCTAGCAGCTCCATATCCAATTTGACTATCAGTAATTATTTCATTTTCTACACTATAAATTTTATAGCTATTATAATTTTCTGTATCTACTACTGGTGGTATAGTATCTGGCTTAACTTCTGGAGTTACATCTGGACTTGGATTAATTGTTGGTGGAATTGGGGTTGGATCTGGTGTTGGCGTAGGGTTAACTGGTGGTATCTCCCCCTCTACCTTTTGAAGTGTTTCCTCATTTAAAACTACTCTAAACTTAACATTCATAGCTCCTAGAACTGTTGTCCCTACTACAATGTCATCCTTTAATGATGATATTTCAAACTTTATATATAAATTATCACCTTCATTATTTACTACTTGAAAGGCTTTTTCTTCTCCATTTACAGTAACCTTATGATTTGCCATCATTGACTTACCTGTAAATCTTAAAGTTAAGTAAGTTTTATCTCCATTAAACTCAACATCACTTATATTATGAAGATATTTTCTAGCTACTGATTCCTTATCACTATCTATTTGAAGTGCATCATTTTCTATTGTGTATAATCCATCTTTATTCTCCTCTTCTGGAGCAAGTGGAATATCCTTTGTATCTAAAGTAACTCTAAAAGCTACCTTCATATTCATAAATCCTAAGTTTATTGTAGTTTCTACTTCTATATTATCTGTTAATGAATCTAAATTAAATTTAAGTACCCTTCCTAAGTCTCCCTTATCAGTTTCAGTATGACTTACCTCTTTTCCATTTACCTTTATCTTTGTATTACTCATTATATCTTTTTTATTTAATTCAATAGCTACCGATATTCCTTCATTAGTAATTGTAATAACACTTTCTTCTTCTACATACTTTCTAGCAGTAGAGTCCTCATCCTTATCTATTTTTAACACTCTATTTTTTACATTATAAACACCATTTTGATAGTTAGCTTCACTGTCTAACCTAATTTCTCTTTGTCCATTATAATCAATTGCACTAACCTTATTTGGAATATATCCTGTAATTATACTAGCTGCTAAAAGCAGAGTTAAAACCTTCTTTTTCATACTTCACCTCATAAAAATATCTAATGTACCCCTTGTACACTGACTTGATTTATTAATATTAAAAACTCTATTATAAAAATTTCACTGCTATAAATAAGTAAACAAAAAATGATATTGTAGATACTATATGTAACCTTCTATTTAACTTATAATCTTTCTTTATAAAATAACCTGTTCCTGAAATTAATAACATTACTATTGAAAAACCTAAATACTTAACTACATCTCCCTTTGAAACTATAGCTTGTATTAAAGCTCCAAACATAGCTAAAGTTGAAATTATTCCTGCTCCTATATGAAGCTTTAAGAATATCGGCTTTCTAACCTTAAATAACTTTGGTATATAATAAATTAATAATGATATCATAAAAAACATTGATGAAATTCTAGACATTTGTATTCTCCTTCGTAAATAAACTTTTAATCTAATAACAATTACACTTATATATTTATATCTAAGTACCTTACTTCTTTTCCCCTAATAAGCACTTCTAAACTTTAAATAATTTCCCCTTTAGCCTTTACCTTTTCTGGTTTTATAGTTTTAATTTTAAATATGAAATAATAGAATTTAAATAAAATTACTAACACTAAAACTATTTTTACCCACAGCTTATCAACAATTATTAACGGAAAGGCTATCATAAAATCTGCAAAAGCTAAAAGACAAACCTTTTGCTTTAAAGTCATAGCTCTTTCATTAACAAAGCTTTCTAAATGATTCTTATAAATCTTTGTCCCAATAAACCAATTATTAAATCTTTCTGATCCCCTAGCAAAACAATAAGACGCAAGTAATAAAAATGGTGTTGTCGGTAGTACCGGAAGTATTACCCCTATAGCACCTAATCCAAAAGCAATAAACCCTACTATTATATACATATATCTCTTTACTGAATTCATATCTAATCTCTCCTAACATTATCTAATTTGATTATATCTACAAAACTAAATCCCACTTTTAAAGTGCATTTAAAATATACTTTATCCCCTATAATAACATAAAGAGTATTTTAAATATATCTTTTACTTATTCACCCTTTACTAATAAAGCATATGTCGTATAAACTCCCCAGGTGCATATATTAATAATCTAGGTCCTGAAAACTTCATAACTTCCTTTACCTTTAGCTTCATATCCTTCTTATAGCAATGAATTGGACACTTTGCACAAGTAGTTTTTTCATCACCAAACTTACAAAAACTCAGTCTCTTATGAGCATATTGTAAAAGCTCATCACATTCTTCACATAAGCATTCCTTATTTCCATGCTTCTTTCTGCAATAAATCTTAATCATTAACTCAATAACTCTCTTTTCCCTTTCAACTCTTCCTAACCTTTTCATAAACACATCTCCTTATCTCAAAAAGATTTTGATAATCATTCTCATTTAATATTTAAAAATAAAGAGGAAATAATTCCTCATCTTTTGTTAATTCTTATATCTCGGTATGACCTTAAGTATTCTTCATCGTAATAATCTTACCCTTAACTCTACATAGTCTATAGATTTTCATTTGCTAGTCCTCATATTTTTAAGCGAAAGAAACATTTCAATAAGCTTTAGTATCTATTCCTTGTAGAAATTAACATTAGTAATTCCTCTCTCCTCCAGCAATAATCTTATATCTTAATCCACCCTCGACACATCTGCGCTTGTTCCACTGACTACCACCAAGCAATACAATAGTTTAAGTAGTTCTCTTAATGTATAAACCGTATTTTTGTAATAAAATTATTAGCAAGGTGTGTATCTTATGGAGTTCTAGAGTTTCATTATTACTGTAGATTAAATATCGTTAAGAAATTGTGTTGTCTGAGCGTAGCGAGTTACACAATTTTAGATATTTAATCGGAAGGAATAATAGAAACTTTCCTTAAAATAATTCCCCTTTACCTCGTAATAATCTTACTCTTAACTCCCCTAGTCTATAGATTTTCATTTGCTAGTCCGCATATTTTTAAGCGAAAGAAACATTTGAATAAGCTTTAGTATCTCATTTCTTCTGGAGTGAAAATAGCGTAAGTGGCTAAAATGTTTGAGCGTAGCGAGTTTTTTAGCCATAGCTATTTTCGCGGAAGAAGGAATAGAGATACTTAGCGAAATTCAACAGTTTCTGAAGCTTATAAAATATGTGGACTAGCTAAGTTGTAACTTAGACTTCTCAAGCTTGTAAGTCTTATTACAAATTGCAGTAGTTGACTTTCTGTGGGAAATCAAGATTATTGTTTTATCCTTACAGTTTTCTTTTATGGATTTTAGGATTTCACCTTCATTTAAGGTATCTAAGTTACTTGTTGGTTCATCTAAGATTAAGACATCTCCATTTCTTAAGAAGGCTCTTGCAAGTCCTATTCTTTGCTTTTCTCCTGAAGATAAGTTTCCTCCTAGTTCTCCAACTTTAGTCTTATATCCCTTTGGTAATGTTTCTATAAAGTTATGAATTGATGCCTTTTTAGCTGCTTCAATAACTTCCTCCATAGTTGCATCACTATTTCCTATTTTAATATTTTCTTCTATTGATTCATTAAATAAGTATGTTTCCTGACTTACTAATGTTTGTGTCTTTCTTAATGATTCTGTTTTTACTTCTTTTATATTTTTACTATCTAAAGTAACTTGTCCTGAATTAGCATCCCAGAATCTCATTATAAGTTTTATAAATGTACTTTTTCCTATTCCACTTTCTCCAATAAGGGCTATTTTATCTCCCTTTTGTATATCTATTGAAGTATTATCAAATATTTTTTCTTTTCTATTTGGATAGCTAAAGGTTACCCCTTCATATCCTATACTTTCACCAGTTACTTCTTCTCCAACCTTAACTTCTTCTACATGAGGTTCTTCATCTAAAAGCTCAAAGATTCTTTCTGCACAAGCAAATGTGTGAAGTAATGTATTTGAAAGGTTACTTAATGCAACAACTGGTCCAAATGATGATGCTATTATTACTATTCCAACTAACATCCATGTAAATGAAATATCTCCTATAGAATATTGATAGAATCCTACTCCTACAAATGTTAATATTGCTATCATAATAGTTATATCTGTTATAGCTCTTATAACACCTTCATGTTCTTTTATTTTATCTAAGCTATTATTTAATCTATGAGAATTTTTATTTATTGTGTTTAATCTTTCTTCTCCACCTTTAAATAATAAAACTTCTTTTAATCCTCTTAATGAATCTAATATATATGAATTACTTTCTCCAAATATATTTCTATATTCTACTCCTGCATCCTTTGCTAAAGCTGATGATGCATAAGGAATTACAAATCCTACTATTACAAAAAATACTATTGATAAAATACCAAACCAAGGATTTATCATAAATAATACTATTGAAATTATTGTATTAGTTACTATTGCTATTGCTATTGGAGCTATAGTATGTGCATAAAACACTTCTAAAAGCTCTATATCTGATGTTATTAAAGAAATTAAATTTCCTTTTTCTTTTCCTTCTAATTTAGCTGGTGCTAACTTTCTTAATACTGTAAATATCTTATCTCTTAAGATATATAATATTTTAAATGCAATATAATGTCCTGATAGCTGTTCTCCATATCTTAAGAAACCTCTTAAAAGAGCTGCTACTCCCATTACTACCATTGCTCCAGTAAAACTTATAAATGTAATATCTCCAATTAAAGTTCCTATTGCAATTGCACCAAAACTAGCTATTGAAATAGCTGCTAAAAATCCTAATATCCCCATAAATATAGTTATCATCATTATTGGAGCTAAAGGTTTAAGCTCAACTATTAATCTCTTCATTATTTGGAAGCCTGATCTTCTCTTCATATTAGCAAACCTCCCTTACTTCTTCTAATTGATTTTGATTTTTAACCATACTTGAATAATATCCATTAGCTTCTATTAAATCCTTATGATTTCCCTTTTCTACTAAGTTTCCTTTATTCATAACATATATTTCTTTTGCATCCTTAACATTTGCTAATCTATGAGATATAACTAAGATAGTCTTATCCTTTGAAAGCTCATAAATTGCTTCCCAAATGCTTTCTTCACTTTCTACATCAATATTTGAAGTAGCTTCATCAAATATTATCATGCTTCTATTTGCAAGGACTACTCTAGCTAATGCTAATCTTTGCTTTTGTCCACCTGATAAGTTGTTTCCACCTTCTCCAACATTAGTGCTTAATCCATCTTTTAATCCACTTACAAAATCATATAATCTTGCTGTTTTTAAAGCTTCTTCTATTTCATTCATAGATGCTTTTTTATTACCCATAAGTAAGTTATCTAATATAGTTCCATTAAATATATAACTATTAGTACTTACTAAAGCCATATTTTCATAAATACAATCTAAAGCTATATTTTCTATATTTATATTATTTAATGATATTTCACCCTTTGTTACCTTGTGATTATTTAATATTAATGATGCTATAGTAGATTTACCTGAACCACTTTCCCCTACTATTGCAACTAAACCACCTGGTGTAATATCCATATTTATATCTTTTAAAACTTCTCTTTCTCCATCATAGCTAAAGCTTACATCCTTTAAGCTTACAGAGATATTTTCAAATTTTGTTCCTTCTTCTACCTTTATATCCTTACTTCTTTCCTCTGCATCTAAAATACCAAACATTCTATCTGATGCTGCCATACCATTCATAGCAATGTGGAAGTATGATCCTAAAAGTCTTAATGGAATAAAGAATTCTGATGAAAGTAATATAATTATTATTAAGCTTCCTACTGGAATTTCTCCATTTCTAAATTGAATTAAAGCTACAATAGTTCCAGCTGCTGCTCCACCAAAAGCTACTAAATCCATAATAGTTATTGAATTAAGCTGCATGCTTAATACCTTCATTGTAATCTTTCTAAATGTTTCAGCTTCTTTATTCATTTTTTCGTGTCTTTCTTCATCAATATTAAATACTTTTAAAGTAGTTAATCCTTGTAGATTTTCTAAGAATGTTCCACCTAAGTCTGAATAACTTTTCCAATAATCCTTTAATATTCTCTTTGCAATTTTCATTATTGCAATTATTGAAGCTGGAATTAATGGAACACAAAGTATAAATACTAATGCTGCCTTAACTGATATAAAGCTCATAAAAACAAATAAAGTAACTGGAACTATAAGTGAATAAAAGAATTGTGATAAATACTTACCAAAGTAAATTTCTAATTGTTCTATTCCTTCTACCATAACTTGAACTACTGCTGAAGTACTTTCAACTGAGCTGTAGCCTGTCCCAAGTTTTAATAGCTTTTTATAAATTAATTCTCTTAAAGTAACTCTTGCATTAGATGATGCTAAATTAGAAAACTTAGCATATAAAATGTTGCAAGCATATCTAGTCCCTAATAAGAAAGCTATTATTACTAATGATAAAGTTAAAGATACATTTCCCCATACCTTAAACTCATTCATACCTGCTAAAATCCCATTAGCTAAACTTAATTTTTCTCCTAAGTATATCTTATTAATAAACTGTCCAATAAAAATTATTGTTAGTATATTACATATAACTGCAAACCAATTAACTAAGATAGTTAATCCAATATATTGCTTTGAATCCTTGCAAAGGTTAATTAACCTTTTATTAATCATCATAATATTATTCCTCCTATTGATTTATCATTTCAATTGATAATATTTATCAACAAAACTTATAATACACTAACTGATAATAATTATCAACTATTTTTTTAATATTTTTTATAACTTTTTACAATTACTCCGTATTTATTAATTCAATGGAATAAAAATACCTCGCAATATTATTTGAATATTCAGAAAATATGTAATGTATTTGTCATAAATATGATAAAATATAACTATACATTAATATTGAATCTAAACAGACTCCTAACCTTCAGTTTGAATTTTAACTCCAGCTGAAGATTAGAAAATGATTATCTAGGGGTGTGTCCGTTGTAATATTCCCTCCCGTGCATAAGGGAGTTATACAATTGCTAACCACCAGATAAACTTCAATTTCTTGTAATTAAGGTTTATGCATATCTAGTAATTTGTAATTATTAATCTACTTTATTTAATTAGAAATCTTTAAGGATGGTGTTATTAATGGAACAAATTAAAAGTGAAATTAGAAGAGCTAAAAA
>NZ_JBOFYU010000149.1:0-2175 GCF_051654825.1 Clostridium sp. | reverse complement strand
ATTTTTTTCGTAAAAGAAAAAAAGCTGCCTTATGACAACTTTAACCCTTAATCATCTAATGCAATTTTAAAATCTTCTAAAACGCTACTTACTAGTTTTTCATCTAATTGCTTATAATATGGAAGTAAATCTGCATCTTGAAGCTTCTCACTTATTTTTCTAGCCATGTCCATCCAATTTTCAGGTATATAAACCCAAACTATTTCTTCATATTTACAGCTTAATAAGAAATGTTCCATTCCCCAAAATGAATAATCCTCTATATTATGTAGAGTATTAAAAAATGAATAATCCTCTACAACCTTTTTTGTTAACTTATATTCGTATATATCAACATAGAAAAAGTCGAAATCTTCCCTACTAGCCTTGTAAGCATCTTGATATAAAATCTTAATTTTAGGATTTTCGGCAAAATTCGCCTTATATAAATCTATTACATCCTTTTCTATTTCATATACAACTACTTCTTCTACATTATTCTTCTTTGCTATTTCCTGTGCAACATATCCTAATCCCAATCCAACTATTCCAACTCTTCCCTTAGCCTCTTTTATAGGCATATATGAGCTTTCTATTTCTAATGGTGAAAGTCTCATCCATATATTTTTAGGTCCATGAAGCTCTAAAATATCTAAATTAATTTCATCTTCCTTTTCATACATATACCCTCTAATAATCCCCTGAAGCCCATCAATCTTAGTTATTTTAAAGTTACCTATCTCATTTACAGCTATCTTATCATTGTATTCTTTTATTTTTTCTACTGCGTATTTTTTGTCATATGGTTTCAAAATTAACATTCCCTTTCTGTATGATATTATCTATTTATATATATACTAATAAATATTAGTATCTTCATTAGATAAGGTTAATATCCTCTTTAATAATATCATATAATTAATATAGAAATACCCCTTTTATGCAAGTATTTATACTTTAATTATATTGGTAATATATTGAAATTTCAATATATATTTATTACATTTTTATTATATACTTAAATTTTTTGATTAAAATATAAAATTTAAATGTTTATTTACAATATATATTTTAAAAACCACTTGATATTTACATATTCTATGATATACTAATGATATAAATTATCAATTATATAGAAGAAGGTGTTTTTATGGAAAAAATATTAATAAGCGAAGAAGCATACAAAGAGTTCAAATCATTTTTAGATGAAAATGAAATTGAAAAATATAACATAAGAATCAACTTAGCTGGTTTTGGATGTAGCGGTCCTGCTTTCAACATCACTGTTGATGAAGCTAAAGATGGAGACGTTACTCAACAAGTTAACGAAATTACTTTCATAGTTGAAGAAAAATTAGTTGACGAGTTTGGTGGATTCAAATTATTATCAACAGAAGAAAACGGCGGTAGAGGTTTATCATTAAAGCCAGTTATCGAAGTTGAAGGTGGATGCGGTTCTTGTGGTGGAGGATGTTCACACTAATCTCCGCTTAAATTAATAAGTAAAAGGCTGAAGAAAAGATATAATCTTATTCTTCAGCCTTTTTTTAACTTTTCACTATTCACTCTAATAAGTTAATATTTCAATTCCATCTTCAGTTACTAAAATCATATGTTCCCATTGAGCTGAATAACCACCATCTTCAGTAATAGCTGTCCAATCGTTATCAGCATCTACAAATATCTCATATCCACCTTGATTTATCATAGGTTCTATTGTAAATGTCATTCCTGGAGCTAAAATCATCCCTTCACCTTTTTCACCTACATGGGCAACAAATGGATCCTCATGGAATTGTAGTCCTATACCATGACCACCAAAGTCTAAAACTACAGAATATCCATTTTTCTCTGCATGCTCTTGTACAGCAGCTCCTATATCACCTAAATGTCCCCAAGGTTTAACATCTTCTATTCCCTTTAATAAACATTCCTTAGATACTTGGACTAACCTCTTATGCTCTTCTGATACATTTCCTATCATAAACATTCTTGATGCATCTGAGAAATATCCATTGTAAATAGTAGATACATCTACATTTATTATATCTCCATCTTTTAATATAACATCCTCACTAGGAATACCATGACATACTTCATCATTTATTGATGTACATACACTCTTTGGGAATCCTCCATAATTTAAAGGTGCAGGAATTGCTCCTTTAGATATTGTAAAATCATGTACTAGCTTAT
>NZ_JBOFYU010000148.1:0-5015 GCF_051654825.1 Clostridium sp. | reverse complement strand
TACTTATTTAAATTATCAAACTTACCATAATAAGATTTTTTAACATCAAGTATATCATAAACTGTAATATTTATTGTCTTTTCTATAAGGTTATTATCACTATCTGAAACTTCATAAGTTACTTTGAAATTCCCTAACTTCCCTTCTTCATAGTTAGAAGATTTAATCTTAATTTTTGAAGTTAAATCTCCATCTTCTACATCATAAGCATTTATAGAATCTAATATATTTATTTCATCACCAATTTTATAAACCTTATCTTCAGCTATTATAGTAGGTTTAGTATTATTAGTAGTAAGTTTAGCCTCTGCCCATATTGTGTGATCTGCTGCATTTCCATTACCAGAATCAGTTGTTACTAATCTTAGTTCTTTAGCTCCAGATACATTAATATCTACATATTTATAATTATCTCCATCCTTAATTAATCCACTATCATATACCTTTTCTCCATCTAAATAAACTTCAAAAGTAGCTGATGCATTTGCTCCTGCTCCTGCTTGAATACCTACATAAGACTTAAATTTAGTATATCCTTGTCCTTCTATGCTATAAACTATACTTGAATTTGCATGAGCTCCCAATCCTTTTACATATGCTGATTCTATAGAGTCTCTATAAAGTTTTATTGGGCTTCCATCAGGTGCCTTATCCTTTTGTAATGTACGCCATCCTGTAGTTGCACTAACTTCTTTTATATCTGATAAATAATTTGCCTTACTAACAACCTCTACTTCTGAAATTTTTGTTTTAGTCGTTCCTTCTGATGTAATTTCATAAACAACTTCATAAAAACCTTTGCTTCCTGTATCTACAGTATTCTTTATTACTTTTACATCCCTAGCAATATCTTCATTCTTATAATTTAATGCTGATACATAATTTATTGGATTAAATATTGAGTTAAGTTCTACAGTTATATTTTCATCTACACTAATTCTTAGATCATGTAATTTGGCTGTTGCTTCACTATTTGGATTTATTTCTTTGTCATATGCTATAACTTTATACTCATGATTTTTACCTTCTATAGCTCCATTATCTACAAATGTATTTCCTGAAGTAAATCCTATAGTTTCACCATCTCTAAATATCTCAAATCCTAAAGTATTTTTAATATTTTCTTCGTCCATTTCTATCTGTAGTTTTACCTTATCATCCTCAGATTTAATTGAAGATATTGAGTAGTTAACCTTCTCTGTAAAGGCTCCTCCATTATCTAAATAAATCTTATCATTTATATACCATAATTTTTTAGTTGGTTTTGAATATTTTGATGTGTATTTTTTAACATCCTCACTTGCTCTTAATCCATGTCTTGCAAAATGCTCATATAAATCTAATTCTAAAACATCTGATGCTACTTTAACCCACTCATCATGTATTAATTCCCAACTTCCACCTTTAAAGCTACTTGCTCTAAATTTCCTTTCAAATTCTGGCCAAAACTCTTCATTATATAATTGTAATTGCCAAAGTGGAGCTATATGAGATAATAAACTTTTATCACTTTCTGGATAATATTCATTTTGTGAGTAATCATCTAATGCTACCTTTGGAAGGATATTTTTCTCCCATAAATTTTGTGCAGTTATTTTACTAGCCTCTCCATTAATTTTTTGAAAATGTAATGGTAATATATTATTAGTTACTTCACCAATAGTTCTATTATTAGTGTCAAAATTATGACCCATCTCGTGCATTAGTCCCCATCCAGTATTTACACCTAATAATGCACCTTGCTCATTTTTATTAACTCCAGTAATACCATTTCCAGCATTCATGAAGCCTCCATTATCTAGCCACTTAACCATAGATATATATCTAAAGTTAAAATCTGAATTTATTTCAGAAGATTCATCAAATCCCCAAAATCTCATAGTTTCCTTTATTACTTCATCAGATTTATTAGCTGTATAGCTTGGTAATTTATTATTGTTTTTATACCAATCTAAGGCATAAGTTGCTTTAACATTTACTAATGTCTTTTCGCTAAATACATCAAATACATCTGGAAGAGATGCATCTTCACTTAATAACTGTACATATTCTTCTAATTCCCTTATTACATCATTATCATTATCTATACCTTTTATGTAATGTGGATATCTTTCTGCACCTTCTATTCTAATTTTAGGCATTCTTCCTTGTTCCTCTGGAGTATATGGGTTACTTGTATATAATACTCCTGCTTTTGAAGTTCCTGGTCTTAATTCATCTGATGATAGCTCAGGTATTGTTATAGTGTTCTTCCCATTACTTAACTTAATATGAACTTGTCCATTATGTTGACTATCCATTTGTTTAAAAACTATTTCTGGAGTTGGCTTTCCGTTTTCTACATCAACATATACATTTATTACATCTCCTGATTTAACTCTATAACCTGTTGGCTGCCAATCTTGAAAATTCCATACTTTTCTTTTTTGAGATTCTTTTATAGAATTTCCTCTACTTTCTAACTTCCATACTGTATTTGATAACTTATTAGGATTAGATACAATTTCTTTTGCTAAATTTAATCTTTCTTTATATTCATTATATAAAGGATGACTTTTTGCTCTATTATCTAAATCATTTAATTTATCAATATTATTAAATTCCTCTATAACACTAGACATTGTGTTATCTACAAAGATTCTATTTACTTCCTCATCTATTTTATCTTCCTTGTAAAGCATAAATTCACTTGCTGATGCCCAATTTTCATTTGCTTCAGTAAATACAAATTTTACTCTTCTAAATTCAGTTGGCTTAAACTTTATTTGGATTAAATCATTAGTTACATTATGACTTCCATTAGCAACCTTCTTAAAAGTATCTCCTGTAGTAGTAGTAGATGCATATATTTCAAAACTCTTTGCAAATCCTTTTCCACCATTTCTAGCTTTATAAATAATTCTATCTAATACAACTGAATCATGTAGATTTATTATTACCTCATTTTTAAAATTGTTACTATTAGGATTTCCTGTTTCCCAATGAGTATCTATATTTTCATCTATAGCATATTTAATACTTGATGATCCATAATTTCCACCATTATTTGTTATAGACTTTATATTTGAATTTGGCATTTTAAATTCTTTACTATAAGCATCTCTATATTCTGTGTAATATGTATTAAATTTTGATACTTCAGCTTCTTCGCTTTCAATATCACCTTTATCCATTACTAATGCTTTAGCATTTTCTAAAGATTCTTTATATTCTTTATATAACGGATGATTTTTTGCTTTTTCCTCTAACTCTTCTATTTTCTCTAATGTATTAAACTCTTCACTTACTTTGCTTAAAGAATCGTCTACAAATAAATTTTCCATAGAATCTGCAATCTTATCTTCTTTGTATAAAATAAACTCAGAAGCACTTGCCCAGCCTTGATTTGCTTTTACAAACTTAAATTTTATTCTTTTAAACTCTGTTGTATTAAATTTTATTTCTATAATATCTCCTGTAGATCCTAAGTAACTTCCACTACTAACTAATTTAAAATCATCATCACTTGATGTTGTAGATGCATATATTTCAACTTCCTGTGCAAATCCTTTTCCTTTTGCACCATCTTGTCTTGCTGCATATACTATTCTGTTTAAAGCAGTAATATCATTTAATTCAATTATTACTTCATTTGTAAAATTTGAAGCATTAGCTCTACCTGTTTCCCAAAAGGTATTAAAATTACCATCTATAGCTTTATTAATATATGATTGTCCATAATTACCACCATTATTTGTTATAGCTTTTATATTTGAATTATCAACTTTAAACATTTCATCATATTTACTTAAATTTTCACTTCCAAATAAACTAAACTTCTTTATTTTAGCCGTAGTAATTTCGCTTTCCTCTTCCCCCTCTTTACTTTCAGTAATTATTTCTTTACTTTTTATTTCTTCTGCTAGTACCGTTATAGGTGCATTTAGAAGATTAACCACTGTTGTAGCTAGAATTATTCCAGCTAGCTTTCTTTTTAACATATACTATCCCTCCTGATTTTATAGATATCCTCAGAAGTACAATAAAAAAAAGCTACTCAAAAAGAGTAGCTATAGTTACTAAAGTTATTTTAATATTAGAGTTTAACATACTATAAATACATAGAATAATATATTATTCTATGCTAAATAATATTAAATAATCTAAATTATTTAACTTAAACAAAAAGTATAATTGTACTCTTTGGCAACTGGCTGACATAGTTAAAATTTAACCTAAGTCCCTATAGCTTTGCGTCACTAGATTTCCCTAGCTTTGCCTATTCTATTTTCATATTAATTATAACTTAATAAACATTATTTGTGAATATCTTTTTTCTTTTTATGAATACGAATATTTTTTTCAACTCATTCTACTCTGACCAATCTATATCCAACACCTATATGAGTTTGTATATAAGCTTCTCCTGATATGTCTTTTTCGAGCTTCTTTCTTAATGTCGCCATAAATACTCTTAAGGATGGTATATCACTTTGATTAACACTTCCCCATACTTCTTTTAAGATAAATGTATGAGTTAATACCCTTCCAACATTTTTAGCTAAAAGGCAGATAAGCTTGTACTCAATTGGAGTTAAATGTATTTCTTTATCATCTATAAAAACACATCCTGAAAAATAATTTATTTTAAGTTTACCATTTACAAATTCTTGACTATTTTTATCATTACTATTATCGTAGCTAATCTTTCGTATAGCTACCCTTATTCTAGCTAGTAACTCATTTACACTAAATGGCTTAGTTAAGTAATCATCAGCCCCTAAATCTAGTGCTTCTATTTTATCTCTATCTTCACTTCTTGCACTTACTACTATAATAGGGCATCTTGACCATAATCTTATTTTCTTTATAATATCTACTCCATTGCAATCTGGTAATCCTAAATCTAAAATAATTATATCTGAAGGATTAGTTGTAGCTGACAACATAGCTTGTTCTCCATCTTTAGCTATATTACATAAATAGGAATTAGCTTCTAATGTAGCCTTCATAAAATTTCTTATTGCTTTATCATC
>NZ_JBOFYU010000147.1:0-37166 GCF_051654825.1 Clostridium sp. | reverse complement strand
CTTTCTTCATCATTTCTTAATGTACCATAAGTAGTTAATATAACATCATAATCCTTATAGTTTTTTATAGTTTCATCTCTTTCTTCTTTATTACCATGAACTATAGCTACCTTTATAGTAGGAGCAAACTTTTTAAATTCATTTTTCCAATTATAAATTAATGATGTCGGAGCTACTATTAAAGTCTTTTTATCCTTTTCTGATAAAATAAATGAAATTGCTTGTAATGTTTTACCTAATCCCATTTCATCAGCTAAAACTCCACCAAAGCCTAAAAAGCTTAAGTTTTTAAACCAATTAAAACCTGTTATTTGATATTCTCTTAAAGTTGCATTTAATTCTTCTGGTATTTGGAATAAATTATTGTTTAAGTTTTCTATTTTAGTTACTGTTTTTTGAACTATATCTTTTCCTTTAATAAATGAAAGATCCTTTTTATTTAGGAATTCATTTATTAAAAAGCTTCTATTCTTATGTACTCTAATATTATTTATTTCTTTTTCCTTATAAACAACCTTATCTATTACCCCTAAAATTTCTTTTAATTTATTATCTTCTAAATTAATAAAGCTATCATCCTTTAACTTATGAAATTTTTTCTTATTTCTAAAGGACTCTAATATATGCTTATACTCCTTAGGATTTACCTCTGCAATTTCAAAAGAAAAATCTAAATATCCATCATTATTTTCTTTAAATTCACCTTCAATACTAGGTGCTTCATAAACTTTTCTATTTTTAAATCTATCTGAATAAAATACTTCGCCATATTTTTCTAGATTTCTATATCCCTTAGTTAGTAAATTATATAAATCCTCTTCTTCACCATTAAAAAGTAATTTATCTCCTTGCACTAGGAATTTTAACTCTTGTATTTCCTTTAAAATATCTATTTCTTTATTTTTGTTTCTTATTATGATTTTCCCTGTAGATTCTTCAGATAGTAAATCTACTTCTTCATCACCATAAATAAGCTTGCAATATAATAAGATGTTTTTTCTATTTTCATCAAAATAAAATTCTGCCTTTAAATCTCTTCCCTCAATAATATCTATAGTTTTATCATATTCTACTTCTTTACAAACATCCTTTAATATAGAAACTACATCATTAAAGAATTTTTCCCCATTTTCCTTTTTAAATAATGCCTTCTCTCTTTCTCCTATATTTTTAGATAAAACTTTTAAAGTGTCAATTTGCTTTTTAGAAGGTAAATAAATATTATTATCAAACAAAAAAGCATCCCATCTTTCACTTAATGGCTTAAAATCTTTAGTTAAAATACTTAAAGCATAATACTCTTCTTCATTAGAAACCTTCATTTCTATTGGCATATCTTCTTTAAATATTCTTACAGTATCTCCCCCGTAATTAATCTTCTTATGACTTACAACTTCTAAAAATCTTCTTAAGCTAGTGATAGGTATTTTTAAATATTTAGAACTTCCTATGTTTAATCCATTACTTTGATCAACTAATAACCCTTTAGTTAATACAAAGTCCTCTATAAATTCAGCTATCTTTTCGTCTCTTTCATCAAATTCATGGGTCTTAGGATTATATTTAAAGTCCTTTCCATATTCTAATGGTGTATTTTTTATTCTTGCTGATGCAAAATCTCTTAGATTCTTCAAAACATACATTCTCTTATTTCCTATTTTAAAATCTGCTTCAAAAAATTCTAACCTATATACAGCCTTCTTATTTAAATTTACTTCAAGCTTAAGACCTTCTTTTGGAGAAAAAATATCATTTATGTCTTCTAAAAGATTTCCTCCTGTCTTTTCTAAATAAGAATCTTCCTTTTCTTCTTCAAGCTCCTTTATTAATTCATCTATAAACACATAATATGCTGCTGCAACATGCTTACATATGTAGTTCCCTGCCCATGAGTTATTAGTATGGTAATCTATACACTCACAAGATGTTTGAACTATTCTTCCTCTATCTACTCCTATTAACATCTTTACATTATATATATCAAATTTTTCTTCTGCTTTAACAAGCGCTGATACCTTTATTCTTTTCATATCTCTATTATCTATAAAATCTTCAAAGTTAAGGTCTAAAACCTTTCCTATATCTGCTAGTTCTTTTCCTTTTCTAAGCTTATTACTTATAACATTTTCTTGTAGTCTAACTATTAATTTTCTTATATCCACCTTTGCTCCTCTTTGTTATAAATAAAAATATCAATACTTTTTTATTTATATTAAACTCTTAAAATTATGCATATTATTTAATTATAAATCATTATTGTTTATTTTATCAAAGTAATTATAAAATATTTAACATCAATATTTCTTATATTTTTATCCTATTATAAATTATAACATTATAAAGTTCTAAATCCTCCATAATTTAAAACAAAAAAATAAACTGCTCATGTAAATTTTATACTGAGCAGTTTAATATAATTTATTTATTACACATTTTTTCTATCACTTTTTTTCTTTAAAAGCATTCCTGTATTTAAGGTTTCTTTTTGATTTGTATTATTAAAGTCTTCTTTTTTCTCTTTAAGCTTTTCTTTTTTATTAGACTTATCCTTAAATAATCTTTTCTCACTCTTATTTTCTACTGGGTTTTCATTTTTCTTATTTTCTTCTTTATTTAAAGTACTATTTTCAAGCTTCAAATTACTTTCCTTATTATATTTTACTTCTTGATATTTAAACTTATTTTCTTTTTTAGCTTTAGCCTTCTTTTTTCTTCTAAAGTATTTAGTAAAATCTAAGTTTAATCTTCTATAAGTTATATCAAGCATAAATAATATAATACTTATTATTAAAAATGGCGTAGTTAAATTAAACTTTCTAAATTCCTTATTTAATTCACCTACAAAAACTTCTTCTGGCTTAGTAATAAACTCACCCTTAGTTTCCTTTATTACTGTATCTAGCTTTTCAATATTATTATTAAACTTATGTTCATCAGAATATTGAAGAGAAAATCCACCTTTATAATTATTTTTTATTTCTCCGTCTTTTTCTTCTCTAACACTAAAGTTATAGAACCCAAGATTATCAAGTGGTATATTAGCTTCAAATTTACCAGGCTCTGTTTGGCTTAATTCAAATTGACCCTCTTTACCATCTTCACCATTAAAAATCCCATTTACTTTAGTATTTTGATCTAGTTTTTCATTATAAAACTCTACCTTAGCGGTATTTCCTTCTTGAGTAATACTAAGCCTACCATCTTCCCCATACTGAGGTATAGTATAGAAAATCATATTTTTTACTAACTGAGCTCCATATTCCCAAGCTAAATAATTTTTACTCCATTCACCACTTATATCTGATGTCCATGAAACAGTTTTTCCAAGACCATATTGTCTTGCAGCAAGAACTGGTTCATCATGATTAGAGCTTAGTATTTCTATGGAATCATCCTTTATAGATGTTCCTATATATCCAAGCAAGCTTGGTATTCCATCAGAAGTTTTTACTCCAGCTAATATTTCATGATTACTTAAAATACTAGGTGTAAATTCTTCATTTAATATATATGTTCCTGCTGATAAAAGAACTTCCTTTGCAAATATTCTTGGAATATCAGTAAATATATCTGTATAATAACTTCTTCCACCACCAACAGAAGCTAAATCTGCTAAAAGTGTTGAATTTGAATCTTGCCCTACTGCAACTGTTGAAAGTGTAACATTATTAGCATTAAAGCTATTTAATAATCCTGAATAAGTATTAAATCCTAATCCATCTTCACCATCTGTTAATAGTATAGTATGTTTTAATTTTGCTGCACTTTCTTTTTGTATATTAAATCCAGCTTCTAGTGCAGGATATATGGAAGTTCCACCTAAAATTTGTATAGATGATATCTTTTCTTCAATTGCAGCCTTATTTTCAACTTTTTGAAGAGGTACTACTACTTCATAAGTATCATCAAATGCTATTACTGAAATTTCATCTACTTCTCTTAGGTTTTCTAAAGCCTTTATTGCTGCTTCCTTAGCTAAGGTTAGCTTACTAACGCTACCGTTATCTCCACCGCTCATACTTCCTGACTTATCTATTATTAAATTTAAGCTTATACCAGGAACTTCATTTTTACCCTTCTTCTCCATATCTACAGGTAATACTCGTTCTAAGCTGGTATCCTTATAGCCTCCTAATGCATACGCATCTTCACCACCGAAAGTAACTAAGCCACCACCATAATCCTTAACATAACTTTCTACATTATTCATAAATCCATTATTTAAATCATCCTTATGAACATTATTTAAAATAATAGTTTTATACTCTAAAAATTCATTAAGATTAATTGGTGCTGAATTTGGTGTTATTCTTTTAATATTAGCTCCTGCCTCACTTAATATCTTTTCTAACTCACCAGAGTCTCCCATCTTTCCATTTATTAATAATATTGTTGGCTTATCTACTACATTTGTAAATGCACTAAACTCATTATTAACCTTTGAAGTATCGCCTTCTGCTTCAACTAATACCCTATAACCTTTAAAGCCACCAATTTGTTGTTTATCCTTAAATACAAATGAGTTTTTCCCCTTTTGTATTTGAACCTCTTGCTCACCTACCTTATCTCTTCCTGAGAAAAGGATAAGCTTTGCTTTAGTTTGATAATTAGACTCTAAGTCTATTTGAACTGAAAACTCTTCACCTACAGCAATATTATCTGGTACCTTTACCTTGTCTACATAAACTTCATTTCCTTTTTCTGAAATAACTTTATGAACTTTAAATTCTATATTTTGTTTATTTAATATTGGTATAGTTTTTAATATATCACCTGTGTTTTCTTCCCCATCAGTTATTAAAACTATTCTTTTTGAAGTTCCATTTTTAAATAAACTAGTTGCTGTTTCAATAGCTTCTTGAATATTTGTAGATGATATTATAGGCATATCATTTATAGATTTATATTCTTTTTTCTTATCTATAACCTTATCTATTTTAGAATTTTCTCCAAATACTACTACTCCAGCCTTATTTCCCTTTGGCATTTCTAATAATGCATTATTTATAAATAGCTCTCCCGCTTTCTTATAATCTCCCATACTATCTGAAAGATCTAATAAGAAAACTGTAGATATATTTTTTCCTTTTACACTTAAAGTAAGATTAGAAAGTGCTCCTATTAAAAGAGTAAATATAACTATTCTACTTATAAATATAAATATGCTATTTTTTCCTTCTACCTTGTATTTCTTAAAGGTAGAATACATAAAGAAAATAACTAAAGGAATTAATATTAGTGCATATAAATTACCAATTTCTAATTTCATTTAATTCTACCTCCTAGTTTCCTTTTTTGTACATAACCCATTCATAGGCAACTATTGAAATTACTAAAAGTATTATAAATGGTGCTAAATTAATTCCTCTTCTTAAATCACCCTTTAAATCCTTAATACTTTCAACCTCGCCTGTGTTTTCTATACTTGTATTTCCTTCTTTTTCTGATGGATAATTAACTGAAAATAGTTCCTTTTCTTCTCCTAATGTTAACTTATATAAGCCTAAGTTTTCATCTTCATTAATTTCATCCCCAGAATTAACATTTATTACTTCTCCTTTTGGATAAGTAAGTTCCATTGCTCCTTCTATTGGTCTACCCTTAGCTATTATTTTTTCTCCTGCCTTAAAATTACTTTTATAAAGCATTCCATTAGAAATTAAGCTTTCTCCTAATTCATACATTAAAATTGGAAATTCCTTTTTTAAGGCTAAATCACTGCTATGAAGATCAAAAGACATTGCTGCTATTTGTCTTCCTTCAAATTCACCTTTAAAAGCAATAGTCTTTTCATCTATTGATAAAAATCCTCTTCCCCAATAAGGAACATCTATACTTTGATAATTTGATAAAGTAAACTCTACTGAATCTAAGTAATTTGACATTTCTCCCTCAATAGCTTTAGCTTCGCCCATTTCTCCTCCCTCAAGAACTCTAAAGTATTCATTTGAGGTTGGATTCACAAATAATATACTTCCACTACTTGGCATAGTAAGTGGCATAGTTCCATCGAAAACATATAAATCATATTTATCTGCTTCAGTTAAATTAGATACATCATTTGTTTTAAATAATTCTATATTTTTCATACTTCCAAAGGCTTTTTCTAAAAATACATTTTCTTCTGTAACTAATAAAACTTTTTTAGTTTTTGTATCTCCAATTACATGATAATACGTATTATCTTCTAATATAATATCCTTTTTAGATAATTCACCCTTTAAAACTTCACCTTTAAAGTTTTCTATATCAAAGGTTAATGTCTTTTTTTCACCCTTTTGTAAAGTTAAAGCTTCAACATTAATTAATTCATCACCATTATAGAGTGAAAAATCTCCTTCATATACACCTTCTCCTCTATTAGATATAGTAGCTATTATTTTAGCCTTTTCTCCAAAGAATTTATGTGAAATATTATCTATAGATCCATTTAATCCAGAATTAGCTAGGGAAACTACCTTTCCATTTAAGTCTCCTAAGTTTACTTCACTATCTGTAAAAATTAATGTTTCATATTCCTCACCTATTCCTTCACCAATGGCTTTTACAAGTGGAAGAACTCCATTTATATCTCCTGATGAATAACTTTGAGCTACTCCATTAATTAATTCTTCAAGTCCATCTCCCTTACCTTCTTCACCAGTCCAAAGCAAGTTTCCTGTTCCATCAAAGGTAACTACATAAGGATTAACTCCATTTTTTGAAGAATTTAAATAATCATTAATTAATTTTTTTGCTTCTTGTAGTCTAGTATTATCACTATATTTAGCCGCCATACTTGCAGTATTATCTAATACAATTACAACATTTTTATAGCTAGAACCACCAAACTTTAAAAATGGATTCATTAATGCAAATATTATTCCAAGTAAAGCTAATAATTGTAATAAAAACATAATATTTTTTCTAAATTTTTCCCAAGGTGTAGTAGCTCTAGTATTTTTATAAACTTCATTCCATAATAAAGATGATGATATTACTTCTTCTTTATATTTTCTTTTTAATATATAAAGCATTATTAGCATAGGAACTGTTACTAATAAAAATAATGGCCAAAGATTTGTAAATCCCATATATCAATTCCTCCTAATAAAGTACTTTCTTTTTGCTAAAATCATTTAATATTATTTCTTCAATAGATTTAGATGAGCTTACTGTTATAAGCTTTCCTCCATATTTACGTACTACTTCTTCAAGCTTATTATTATGTCTTTTTAAAGCTTCCTTGTATTCATTAATTATAGCTGGAGTTAAACTCATCTTTAAATCTTCTCCTGTTTCTGAATCTATAAATGTTACTTCATTATTAAATTCAGGATTTATTTCTTCTTTAGATAAGATTTGAACTAAGATAATTTCTTGCTTTTTATAGGCTAAATATTTTAAGGCATCTTCTAAATCTATTAATCCCTTATTATTTAAAAAGTCTGAAACTATAATTGATATTCCCCTATTCGATAAGTTCCTTTTTTTAATACTTAAAGTTAAATCAGTGCTTCCATCAAAATCTATTTCTTCAAGCTCCTTTAGGATCCTTTGAAACCCCTTATTTCCTGTAGCTGATTTTAAAGACTTTAAATTTCCGCTTTCCATAGTATTTATATTTACTCTATCTAAATTATTTAAGGCAATATAACTTAAAGCACCTACTACCTTTAAAGCTGTATCCTTTTTGTTATCTTCACCATAATCCATAGACTTACTTTTATCTATAAAGAAATTAAAAACACCTTCTCTTTCCTCCATAAACACTTTAATAAAAAACTTATCAAATCTTCCATATGCATTCCAATCAATTCTTCTAAAATCATCTCCAGGAGCATATTCTCTATAATCTGAAAACTCAACTGAAACACCCTTAGCCTTTGATTTTCTTCCACCTTGCGTTCCATTTGAAAGCTTAAAGTTTATATGCATATTGATTTTATCTAGTTTTTTAAAAAAGTCATCATCAAATAATCTTTCACTCATTTTTTACACAACCTTTAAGTCTTCAAGTATTTGATCTATAACATTTTCAGCTTTTATTCCTTCTGAAATTGCATCAAAATTTAATATCATTCTATGTTTTAAAACTGGGTAAGCTAAAGCATTTATATCTTCAAAGGAAACATTATATCTTCCTTCCATAACAGCTCTAACCTTAGCTCCACTTATTATACCTTGTGCAGCTCTTGGACTTGCCCCTGCTTCTACATATTCTTTTGTCATACTATGACCTTCTTCAATTTCTGGATGTGTTCCTAGTATTAGCTTTAAGGCATATTCTTTTACAGCTTCTGAAATTTTTACTTCCCTAAGTATTTCTCTCATCTTTATTATTTCATCGCCTTCTAAAACACTTTTTATTTCAACCTTTTCGTTACTTAATGTTAAATTAATTATTTCCTTTAATTCATTTAAATTAGGAAAATCTACATTTATCTTAAATAAAAATCTATCTAATTGTGCTTCTGGAAGGGGATATGTTCCTTCTTGCTCTACAGGGTTTTGAGTTGCTAAAACCATAAATGGCTTTGGCATATCATATGTTGTTTTACCAACTGTAACAGTTTTTTCACCCATTGCTTCTAAAAGAGCTGATTGAGTTTTAGGTGTTGCTCTATTTATTTCATCTGCTAATAAAAGATTTGTAAATACAGGACCTTTTTCAAATTTAAATACTGTATTTTCTCCTTCCTTTACAACTAAGTTAGTTCCAACTACGTCTGCTGGCATTAAATCAGGTGTAAATTGTATTCTTGAAAAATTAAGATTTAACACCTTCCCTATTGTTTTTACTAATTGTGTTTTACCCATACCAGGCATACCTTCTAAAAGGACATTTCCCTCTGCAAAAATTGAAATTAAAACATTTCTAACAACTTCCTTTTGACCTATTATTCCTTTTGCAATTTCTTCTTCACACATTTTAATTTTTTCTGATACTTCTGCTAAAATATTTTCATTTATCTCCATTACTTTCACTCCTACTTTTAAAATCTAATTTAATCCTTGGAAATAATCCTTTATTAAATCTTTAAGACTTTCAGGTAAATTACTATTATTTGCTCCTTCTAAAGCACTATTAGTATAATCACCAATTACCTTATCATAATTAACCTTTGAACCATCTAAATTTAAACCATTTTCTGTTTCAATTTGCTGAGAATTTCCACCTTCATTTTTATTTCCTGTAAGATTGCTATCGCTTCCCTCATTTCTTCCAGGTATAAAAATTTCTTCCCCACTTTTATTTTCTGATTCCTTTTCTGTTCCTTGGGTGCTACCAGTATCCCAACCTTGACCAGATCCTGAGCCGCTTCCCTGACCACTTCCATTTCCTGAACCTTCTCCTGATCCTGAGCCGCCTTCACCGTCTCCTTCTCCTTCTCCTGAACCTTCTCCTGATTCAGATTTTTCACCTTTATTTCCTTCTGCATCTTTTTTAACACTTTGAAGTGCCTTTGATAAATCCTCTGAATTTAATTCTCCATCTAAAACAGAGCTAGATGCATCTTCTAATGATTTTGCTAAATCCTCATTAATCATTTCTTTTGATGCTTTTTTTAGACCTTCTGATAACTTACTTAATTGAGCGGAATTCATATCCTTTAAAGAATGTTTTAATTCACTTAATGCTTTTGCTATGTCTTCATCATTGTCCGACATTAAGGCTTCTGCTAAATCCTTAGTTTCATTATTTTTCATAAGCTCATTTATCATCTTATTTAAATCATTTTTTGCTTCTTCTTTTTTCCTTTCATTAAAATCTTCTAATAAATTTTTCTTTATATCATCTAAAGCTTTCTTTCCATCATCATTTTTTATTTTATCTTTTTGGCTTTCTAGCTTTTTTTCTAATCTTTCTAATGTTTTATTTAGTTCTGATTTATTACTAACTTCTTTTAACTCTTTCTTTGCATCTTCTAAAACTTTCTTTGTAGCTTCCTTTTCTTCATCAGTTAAGGCTTCAAGTTTATCTACTTCTTCTATTTCTTTTTCTAATTTATTCATCATTTCATGTTGATACTTTTTAAACTCTTTAATATTTCCTGCCTCTTTTTTAGCTTCTGTACTAATTAAAGATGTGCAAAAACACATTAGTAATAATCCTAACACAAAATAAACTTGCTTTTTCTCTACCCTTATAGGTAGCTTTTCCTTTAAATTATAATTTTCAATAGAAGTTAAAGTATCATTCTTTTGAGCTATTGAAATACTATCTTCTTCACCTATTAACTCTAAAGAAGTAGTTAATCTCTCCTTTAACCCTTTAGAGTCGGTAATTAATGCAACTTTTTCTTTACTAGGTGCTTTAATAAAACCATAAATTAATGAAATTATTAATCCTACTAATATAATTACACTTGCAGCTTCCTCAGCATAAGGTATAACTACAAATAATGAAACTAATAATAGGCAAAAACTTAAGCATAGCATAAGTTTTAAAGATGCTATGCTTAAATTTAATAAGAAGTTAGCTTTTATCCTTTTAGATACTTTACTTAAAAATTGTAAAATAGCTTTATCTAAAGAATTCATCTAATTACTCCTTTATCTTTTTATTTCTTTTTAAAAATTTAATTTTATTTGTTGTATTTAATGGATTTAATTTTAATGCTGCTAAATATATAAATCCAAAGCTTAAAATAAGTTGAACTGCTAATGAAATATATTCAGCATAATTTGAAATTCCTACTTGTGCTTTTAAATATCCTATATCACCAATTAATCCAACTTGATTCATTAAAAGGCTTATAAATCCTGTTGCTGGACTTAAATATATTACTGGTGAAACACTTGGAATTACTGAACCTTGACTTTTAAAAGCTGTTAGCATAAAACTAACCCATGCAATAATTAAAGTTCCTACAAATATAAATAATACTAGTCCATATGTTGAAGCTGTTGCTACCTTTGATGTTTTCATATAAGTTGAAACACATACTCCTATTGAACTTACAAATATTGTTGTAACAAAGAAAAATACCATAAGTTCAAAAATATTAAATAATTTAACTCCACCTATAAGTGAACATATTGCATACATAGGCATTGTGCATATTACTAGTAAAATTACTTTTGCTGAAGATGCTAAAACCTTACCTATAATAATTTGAAGCGGTGTAAGCTTACTTGATAATAATATATCTAATGTCTGCTTTTCTCTTTCTGAACATATTGCCGTTGAAGTTAAAGCTGGAACAATAAACATTAAAAGCACAGCTTGTGCTATTGCCATTCCTATATATAAATATATTGATCCTTGTGTATCTAAACCATTTGTATAAACACTATCTGAATATGAACTATAAAATATTAAAGTTCCTACTGTTAAAATTGCTATATATGCAAATAATAGCATTGTAAATTTAGCTGTTCTTACTGCTAATTTGCTTTCATTTCTTAAAACTGGATTTAATCTCATAGCCGTCCCCCCTTAATTATTTTCCTCAGTTATTTGAATGAATACATCTTCAAGATTTCCAACTGCTCTAGTAAAGCTAATTACAGATATATCTTTTAAAACTAGAGCTTTTAATAAATCTCTACCCTCTTTATCTCCACCCTCTATATTTGCTGTAATTTTATTTCCATCTACAGAAACACTCTTAACATAAGGAATTTCCTTTAATGTCTGAATTGCTTTTTCTGCATTATCTAAAACATTGATAATAAATGGTGATGAACCTGCTGCCCTTGTCATTATTTCATCTACAGTTCCGTGACAAACTACTCTTCCACCCTTTACAATACCTATCTTAGTACATATCTCTCCAAGTTCAGGAAGTATATGAGATGAAACAATTATTGTTTTCCCCATATCCTTTAAATTTTTTAATATACCCTTCATTTCATATCTTGCTCTTGGATCCATTCCTGATGCAGGCTCATCTAATATTAATAAATCTGGATTATGCACTAAACATCTAGCTAAACATAATCTTTGCTTCATTCCTCTAGATAAACCATCTACATTTGCATCCCATTTATCTCTTAAATTTACTAATTCAAGTAAATCCATCCCTAAAGTCCTAGCCTCTTCTCCAACTATTCCATATATTGAAGCATAAAATTCAAGGTATTCTATTGCTTTTAAATTATCATATACACCAAAGAAATCAGGCATATATCCTATTTTATCTTTTAATGCTTTATTATTTTTTATTGCATCTATACCATCAACATAAACTTCCCCACTATCAGGTGAAAGTAAACCTGATACAATTTTCATAGTTGTACTTTTACCTGCTCCATTAGGTCCTATAAATCCAAATATCTCACCCTTTTTAATTTCTAAATCTAAGCCATTTAAAGCTTTAAAATTTCCATATGATTTTTGAAGATTCTTTATAATTAACATTATTTAACCCTCCCCTTAACAGCTATTTTTGGTATTTCTCCATCTCCAGCCTCTTTAAGAGATACTTTAATTTTCATCACATTATTTGATAAATATTTTCCTGGCTCTGATAAAGTAATTCCATTAGTTAAATCTATCTTTTCATAATCATTTATTTCATTATTAAATACAAGGTATTCAGCAGTTCTAGAAGATCCATACTTACTTTCTAAAGTTCTTACATCTACACTAACAACATCAATATCTTCACTAATATTAAATGCTAATGTCATTTCACCTTCACCATTAATTAAGCCTGCATAATCATCTTGATAAATTGAACCTACACTATTTTCTATTACGCTTTTAAAATGTCCTAATGGATAATTTAAGTTTCCATCCTTATCCTTAAAGTCTACTACTGTATCTTGAATTATTACTGTTGTATCAAACTTAGAAACATCCTTTTTACTAAAATCAAATCCATATTCTATCGGCATATCAGTTATAGCAATAAGTTTAGTATCGCTACTACTTACAACAGCTTCCTCACTAATAACTCTATAAATGTTTGAATATCTTTCGATCCATTTAAATTCTTCATCTTTTTCTTCTATAGACTTATCCCATCTTGATTGCCAATATCTATTAGTTAATTCATATGAATATGAATCAAATCCTGATGCATTTATTAATTCTATATTATTTAAAGATACTTCTTCTCCCTTTTTCACAGAACCAAGCTCCCAAATACTATCACCTGAAACTAATATTAGTCTATTTATATTGCTATCTAAATTATTTTTTACAACACCATTTAATAAACCTCCGTCTAAATTAAATGATGATTCTAATTTAGGTAATGTTTGATCATTTCCATAAACCTCAAAGTTTTTCATGTTTAAAGCATCACTATCTTTAAAGCTAAAATATGAATTATTGTTTCTATAAGTAGTTTTTACTCTTAGTTTATCAATTTTCATATCTTCTGGATTATTATAATAATGATTCATATTTTCCCTGAAGTTCATAACGATTCCTTCTGGTTTTTCTATTATTAAATCACCTTTATATTTACTCCCTATTCCTACAATACCTTTTACTTGCGCTTTACCATCATTGTTTAAATTTAATATATTTATTTGATTTAAAACTACATCATTAACTCTAGTTACACTACCTGTTAAAAATATAATTACTGCAAATATTACTGAAGTTATCGGTACAGCTAACCAAATATAATCTCTTTTATTTATCTTTTTTAACACTAAATAAAGAACTATACCTATAATTAAAGCAAATACTCCTAATATACCACCTAATAACCATATACTTGGTATTTTTTCTACTGGAATATTTGAAACTAAACTGTTTCTTTCGTATGAATAATACCCACCACCATACTTATAGTCTTCATTAACTTTTTGGAATTTATCTATTAATAGCTTATTCCATACTTCTACTGAATCCTTTGATGAAATAAGTGGCTCAGTTCCTAAGTCAAAAGTAGTTATTAATATTTCACCTTTGCCTTTTTTTACTGAATAAGCTAATTTATCTTCATTACTTGCAAGCTTTATTTCAGAATCAGCAATTTCTAATTGCGAAAGGTTTAATTTTAAAGTATCATTGATTACTTTTACTTCTTTTTCTAAAACTCCATTTGATTTTACATCTATTAAAGATTTATCTAGTATTTTAACTGTTTTACTTTCATTTACACCAGCACCAATAACTAGTGTACCACCTTTGTTAACCCATGCATTTAAACCTGAGTAATGTTCTGCTTTAAAATTGCCTAAGTTAAAATTGTTTATAAATATTATATCTAATGCATCTATGTTTAAATAATTATCACCTATACTATTAAAATCTAGTTTTACAGTATTTAATGTTAAAGGATTTGGAATATTTGAATCTACATATTCAACGTTTCCTAAATATCCAAGTGAATTCACATCATCTGTTAATAATCCAACAAATAGACTTCCTTCTGAAATTCTCCCCTTTGAAATTGACATCTTTTTTTCTACAATACTTTTATTGTCCTTTGTAAGATTAACAGTAAACTTACTATTTCCTTCTGTTAACATCACAGGAATACTAACCTTAGTACTTTCACCCTTCTTAATAGTAACTTCCTTACTATATGCATCATAAGAACCTGGTGTTGAGCTTGGTACTCTTATTTCAACTTCTCCTGTAAAGTCTTCTTCCTTACTTTTTACATCTACTGTAATTGGCAAATATTTATAAGACTTATATTTCCCATCAATTCCATACTCTATTTTTATCTCATAATTTCCTTCATTAGCATCTTGGGCATTTACCTTTATCCCTTGCATATTTAAAGTTAAAGATAAAATTAATACTACAATGCTAAATAAACTTCTTTTTAAAATTCTTTTCACCTTTATTCCCCCATTTTTGATATTTTTAACTTTATATCTAGATAATACTGTATAAACCTAAATATGCCCTTAACTATTTCTTAATATTTTCTTAAACTATTTTTATTACTTTGAAATATATATTTTAAAACAAATAAAAAGGTAGTCTATCGACTACCTTAAACTGTATAAAATCTAGGATCAAGTTAATGGCTGTATTAACTCTGTATCTATATTATTATCTCGTTTTTACAATTTTATTCATTAAATTACTTAGAAAAATCAATTTTTAAATCTCCACTTTTACTATTTATAATAAATTTGTTTTGTGAAGTTTCATTTATCATTTCTAAATCACCATCTTGATTTTTACCATCAATTTTACTACTACCAAAATCCATATCTACTTTATATGAATAACTATCCCTATTTAGGCTTGTTTCTATATTTATATCTCCAAAATCACTATTTATAATATTTTCACCTTTTAATTCACCACTTAATCTAACTGTTCCTGCATTCATGTTAATTACAGTTCCATCTGTTTTTACTCCATTTACAGTGATATCACCAAAATCATTACTTATATCCATATTATTTGCTATAAGTCCATCAACCTTAAATTCACCAGAGTTTAACTTTGCAATAATAGTTTTAGATTGAATATTTGCTCCTCTTACATCACCAAAATCTACATCCATATCTATATTATTTAAAGTTACATTATTTACTTTTATAGTTCCACTATTTGAATTTACATATGCCTTTTCCCCTAGTAAATTGTTTATTGAAATATTACCAAAATCACACTCTATAGAAGTATCCTTTACATTTATTCCATCAATAATTGCATTACCGCTACTACTTTTTACATATAAGCTATTTAAATCTTCATTTTCAGGAATATAAACTTTTATATGACTTTTCGTATTTATCCCACCAAAATTAAAGCCTATATTTATACCTGAAATTTTATTTTTATTAATTATATTTAACTTTCCATCTTGGACATAATATTCAATTTTTTCTATTTCTTCACTAAAAGAAACTTCTATAGCATATTTATTAGATTTTATTATTTCTATATCACCAAAGCTTATATCTATGTTAACATCGCTGAATTTTTCTAAATCTTTTTTTTCTTCTATAACATTTTTATTTTCATATATTTTTATTCCATCCCTGCCTACATAAAGACTATTATTACCACCACTAAAATAGGCTATAGTTGAAATAATCCCCCCCGAAGCTATTAATGCTAATGATATTTTTAACCATTTATTTTTTATACTCATTATAAATCCCCTCTTTTATATGATTTAGACTTATTAAATTTATTTAAAAACTTATTAGTTACATTTTTTATAACTCTAAAAATTATTGGAAGCATAGCTTTTATTCCTAATGCTACTAATATTCCAACTCCTATTACCATTAACCCCATTCCCATATAGAATAATCCTGTTGCAGGTCCTTTAAATAATACAACTATTCCTGCTAAAAAGGTAACTCCGCCTGCTAAAAAACCTGCTCCTGCTATAGCTGCAAAACTTACCCCTAAGGCTACAACAACAATTACTAAAGATAGTAATACTAAAATAAAAGCAAGTGATAAAGGTAATGCAATTGGTGCTGCAAAAACTGCTAATATTATTAACATTAATTTATTTAACCCACCCTTATTATTATCTTTAGTATAGTCATCATTAAATGCATGTTCAGATAAAATTTGTGAAGCAATTACTGATGGTGGATCTAATTCTAATAATACTTCTTTTTCATCTTTACCTGAATCTTGGAAGTAATCTAAATAATATGCAATTACATTATCTACTTCTTCCTTTGGCAACCTTTTAAGCTTTCTTCTTAATTCATTAATAAACTTCTCTTTATTCATTATTCATCACCCTACCTAATAATACTTTATCAACATTTATTTTATATTCATCCCACTCAATTAGATATTCCTCTAATTTTTTCTTACCCTTTTCTGTGATTTTATAATACCTTCTATTCCTTCCCTGGTAAGCACTATCATAAGTTGTTAAGCACTCATCCTTTTGTAATCTTCTAAGAACTGGATAAAGTGTTGATTCAGATATAGACATTATTTGTCTAACATTTTGTGTAAGTATATATCCATAAGTATCCTCTCTAGAAAGTACTGCTAAAACACATGCATCTAACAAAGCTGCTCCTAATTGAAACGCCATTTTTTCACCTCTTTATAATATTTTATCTTGTATAATACTATACGTTATATAATATTATAAGTCAATAAATTATTTCCAAATTCAAGAATAAAAAAACACCTACATATAGCTATACTACATGTAGGTATAATTTATATATTTTAGTATCTATTGTTTTTCTAAACTCTTTAATATAAAAATATGAGCTTAGACACTATTAAATACATACTTTTAAATCTTTAGGTTAAATTAAAAATTAACACAAGACTACTAACTCTATCTATATTTTTATAATTAATGTAACTTCTGCACCTTGCCTATCTTCTCAATTTTTTAATTAAATACTATTTTTCTGTTCTTGTATTTATAGATATTGGTTTAGATAGTTCTCCATTTAAATATTTAGAAACTACCTTAAATCCATAAATTGTATTAGATTTCAAATTATCTATATTATATGATAATGTATTTAAATCTACTTCTGCAATTTCTTTTCCATCTTTATAAATTTTATATCCAACTAATCCAGTATTACTTGCAGGTGACTCCCAACTAAGTAAAATCGAATTAGATTTTTTATCATCTACCTTTAAATTTATTGGCTTTTCAACATTTATCGAATCATTAATATCAATAAATTCCGCTTGTACAGTTACATTAGTATCAGGCATAATAAATTTATTATCTACTATTATAGTTTCTTCTCCATTATCATCTAAATATTTTAAGCTTCCATCTTTTAATTCTTTGTTTTCATTTGGTAAAATAAATACTTCTACTTCATCCCCCTTTGAAACCTTTGATTTACTTAAATCTATTAATCCATTTTCTATATTTTTATCTACCTTAGCTTCTAAAACTTCACTTAATGTAATTGCTGAAATACTCATATTCCCCCAATTTAAATCATAAAGTTCATCAGTGAAAATCTTTATCTCTAAAATATCTTCACTATTTTCTAGATTGTAATTTAAATCAAAAACAGTATATTCAGCAGGTGATCCTGGCTTTGTATTTGTCATATCAAATGACTTTGTTATAGTTTTAATTGTTTCTCCATTTCTTTTGATATTTCCTTCTAATGTAACTTTTGCAGCCCATGCTCCACCATAAATGCTTAGCTTTTGATTGTTTTTACTATAAGGTACTTCAAATGTAATCCCCTTATTTTCTCCCTCAAAAACTACACCTTTATTATGGGTTCCTGACGATACAATTGAACCATCTGAGTAACTGAAATTTGAAACTCCGGAGTTAGGATTAATTTTAGATGGGTTACCTATAGTTTTTAAATTTCTAATTTTTCTTTCTGTATTTTTGCTTTCAATACTATTTATATCTATTGTGTTAAATAATAACCAATCCTTACTACCCTTTTTAGTTAAATCAACTCTTTCTTCCTGATTTACCGTTTTTATATCTACATTTTTATCCAAAACTTCCTCTGGTGTAGGAATTTTATCATCTGTTTCTTTTAATGATATTCCTTGAACTGCTGCAAATCCACCTCCCCAAGTTTTATCAGCATCATTTGTTGTATAAATTTTTACCTTTATTTCATCAGTTGGATTAACTGCCTTAAATTTTATATCAAAATAATTTGCTTGTACTCCTCCTGAACCATCTACTTTCTCAAAACTATCTGTATAAACAACATTATTATTAATTAGAAGTTCAATTGTTGCTCCTGCTTGCCATACTCCTGCAAATACCTTTAAATTTTGTATTTTATCACTATATGGCAATTTAAATTCTATACCATTACCATTTTTTCTATGATATATTGCCTTTTTACTTGAACCTAATTTATTAATACTTCCATCAAAATAAGAGATTGTAGTTTTCATTTTTCCTTCTATTTCAGTATTAGTTATTCCTATTTTGTTTATATCCTTAATTAAATTACTATTTTCTTTCTTTTCACAATTTGATAAATTTGAATTATTAAATAGTATCCAGTCCTTTTCTCCTTCTTCTGTAATGTTAAAACTATCTGGAGATTCTTTTATTTCCCCTGTTGCATATGGTAGTTCCTTTACATCCTTAGCTTTTACAATTGCCTTTTTAACAATTTCTATATTTTCTGAACCACAATTCACCTTTATTTTTATTTCTACATCAATATCATTTAGCGGCTTTATAGGAGGATTAACTGAACCTGAATTACTAATTCCATATTTTTCACCATCAGTAGATGTAGTAATTTCAAAGCTACTTCCATATGTTAAACCCTTTATATCAAAATTTAATGGTCTAGTAACTGATTCAAAGTTTTCATTTCCATTTAAAATAAACTTTTCAACTTCCTTAAAATCTGCATAAGCTCTTTCTCTATCTGTTCTTGGCTTAGCTTCTGGTATCTCACTTTTTATAGTACTTATACTACTTTCTACTCCATTTTTAACACCAACAACAGTTACATAATATTTCTTATAATTCTTTAAACCTTCTATTGTTGCAGGTAAGCTTTTAACTTCCCTTATTATTTCATATTTACCAATAGTACTTCCTAACAAAATCTTATAGCTATCATAATTCATTCCCTCTGGATTTTTTCCATTTACAGTTAACGCTGAATCACTAGATGTTAACATTATCTCTTCAATAGCTGGAATAGCTTCCATTCCACCATCTTCTAATACTATTCCCTTTAAAGAAATATTTCCCCCCTTACCTTTAACTTCATCTGTAATTACATATTCAACTAATATATTATTTCCATCTGATGATGCTCTATATGGAATTTCTACTACATAAACTGCCTCTTCATCTCCCCCTTGCATAATTTGAATAGTTTCAGGACTTGACCCATCTGAAATATTAGCTACTACCTTTGCAGTTGCATTTTGTACACCTACTACAACCTTTAATGTCTGCATTTCATTATTTGCCGGCGCCATTAACATAAAACCTTCTTCTCCATGAATGTGACTTCTTTTAACATAATCCTTGGCACCATCAAATCCTAATTCACTTAACTCTTCATCTTCTCTAATTAAAGTTGGATTAGCAGAATCCTTTTCCCTATATCCAATTGTATTTACATTAAAAATGCCTTTATATTCCTTGCCTACTTGCTTTTTAAGTCCATCATTTATGGTATTATCATCAGTATCACTAAATATTACATAGTCCTTAGCATTTACATCAAGATACTCTTTAGCTAAAGTATCCTTTTGTGTCTCTAAATTGTGTACAGATGAATCTAGATATGTCTCTTTACCTAAATCATAACCTTCAACTGTAATTAATTGAGTTCCTTCTTCTACATTAATACTTTCTATCTTACCATTGTTTTTTATATTTAAAGTGTATGGATAATCTGCTTTAGATGTAATAACAATAGGTGAAGAATCATTTATTCTTTCATTTGCAATTAATGATACTCTATTTTCAATTCCATTATTGTTTTTCATATATAAATTATTTATTCCATGTTCTTCAATTAAATTAACATTCCACTCAATAGTATTATTAGGACTATCTAGCCTTATACCAATTACATTTTCTATAATATTTGCAATTGCTATTGCACCTGTCCATCCAACAAAATTAGATCTTGATGGCTGCATATCATTAAATTCTGTAGATCCTGGCTTGTCATATTCTGATGAATAATTTTCCCATATTGTATTAAGCTTACTTCCGTTTCTATCTTCATATCCATTTTTAAGTACATTTGATAATGTGTTTACATGTCTTATTGCTTCTTGAAAAGCTAAGTCATCATAACCATAATTTTCAAGTCCTTTAATCCATTGATATGATGTAGGTGCCCATACTGCACCATTCCAATAACCACCTGTTGGTTTAAATGGACTGTTATAATATCCACCATCTTTTCTTCCATTAAAATCATAGCATGTTGTTGATAATCCATTAGGTCTAAATAATTTTTCAGAATTTAATGCATAATTTTCTATCATTTCTTTAGCTTGTCCCTCAGTTGCTATATTAGCAGCTAGTGACCAAAGTCCTGTTGGAGTAACTACATTCGTAAATTCTCCATTGTCCTTTTTAGCGTTGAAATAAAAACTTTTATCATTAGACCACATTTTTTCTCTTACTAATTCTTTTAATTCACTACACTCATTTCTATATTTATCTGCCTTTGAACTGTACTTTTCTTTTTCCTCATCACTTAAATTAGTATCCTTATCTAATATTTCTTCGCATATTTTCACAATATATTCAGCCGCTTGTACTTGCTGAATAGTCATATCATTTGCCGCTTCATTCCATCCACCTTGATTTGGTGTATTATCAAGGCCATTTCCTTGACCTGTTGACACATAAAAACCCTTCATAGGTCCTTCTGAAATTCTACGAGTTCTTTTTGTAAATTCATATAATGAGTCTATTCTATCAATTATTGATTTACCTTTGACTTCTTTAGTAAATCTTTCAACATCTCCATGAACCTTATATTGTTCCCATTCAGCCCAACCAAAAAGCGGTGGATTTAATGCATCTAAATTTTTATAATCATAATAGCCTTGACCATTACTTTCATATATCATACGGTTAATAAAACCATCATCCTCACCATTACTATCTACTTGATGATAATAAAAATTATCCATTGAATTTAATGTTGGAAACTGGTTTATTCCATATTTATCAAATAACATCATAAACAATGTATCCCATTGAAAAATTCTATCATCAAAGGCTTCATCAACATAATATCCTGTTTTTTCACTATTTGTAACTTCAGGATTTAATGCTTCTGTAACCTTTTTAATATTTTTCTTATGGGAATCCCAAGCTACATTATATAAGTTCTCCCAATCTTTATGTTCTTTAAAATGTACCTTAGGTAAATCATCCATATCAACCTCATATCCTCCTGCAACAGTTTCTATGGCTGCAAATGTAGGCACACTAATATTGAATGTTAGTGCTGCCACAAGTAACATAGCTATTATTTTTTTACGTCTCATAATTTTAATCCCCTTTAAATTTATTCTCATATATATTTTACATTATTTTCCTGGCATTATGAATCGTTTACACATATTATTTATAACATTTAAAATACCTACAGACATAAAATCTGTAGGTATCACTCTGATTAAATATATTTAATTTGTGCTAGTTCTTATATTTATTGATGCAGGCTTAGATATTTCACCATTTGAATATTTAGAAACTACCTTAAATCCATAAATTGTATTAGTTTTTAAACCTGTAGATTTATAACTTGTACTTTCAGCAGATATATTCTCTATTTCTTTACCATCTTTGTACACAGTATAACCTACTAGTCCATTTTTATTGTTAGGCTCATCCCAACTTATAGTTATACTATCATTAGATTTTTCAGATACACTTAAGTTTTCTATTTTATCTGCAATTATTGGTGTATTTAAAGAGGTTAAACTATTTAATTCTTCATCTGATAATACCTTTGAATAAAGGTCTACATAAGATATTTCACCTGTAAATGGATATTCAAAACCACCAGTTGCCCTTTTAGTTTTTCCTATATATACTGAATCTAATTCAAATAAATCTGTTAAAAAGTTACTATCGGTTTTGCTTATAGTTAATACTTTTTCCCCATTTAAAAACATTGAGTATCCAATACCATTTTCTGCTTTAAAGGCAATTTTATTTTTACCTTCTTGAAGAGATACATTAGCACTTCCAGTTGATAAATTCATACGTCCATTTGGACCTTCATATCTTAATTCATATCCAATTTTTCCACCTTGAACATAAATATGAAAATGACCATCTTTTTTATTAGAATTACTTACGCTAAAAATACTTTGAACTGCTAAGCTATTTGTATCAAATTCTGCAACTATTGTTCCCTTATTTAGCTTTTTAATTTTATCAATATCACTACTTATATTTATTCCCTCACCATTTAAGCTTCCACCTAGATAACTCAATTTAAAATCTTCTTCACCAACAGTATCATTAATAATATTAACCTTTAAACCTGTAACAATATCACTAGAAATATTAGATAGTTTTCCTATAACATTAATTATCTCTAAGTCATTTTTACCTTTTAAAGTTATATCATAATCTCTCGGCTCAATATCACTTGGAATTACTCCTGTAAATACAGCTTCTTGACTATTTATTATATCTTTATTTAAAACTACTTCTTTATCACCTATCATAGCTATAAAACTTCTATTACCAATTAAACTTACAGATTGATCAAATTTAATCTTTACACTTAATTCATCACCTGGCTTGTAACTTTCTTTTGGGTTATTTAAAACAACACTTTCTACCTTAGCCTCTGGTGCCTGTGCTATTAAATCTGCTTTTAAGTATTCCATGTTCATTTTTGTAAAGGACATTGCTTTATTATCAGTTCCTTCATAAAACAATCCAATTTCACCATTTGGTAATTCTGCTAATGATGAATATGCAAAATATCCAGGCTTAACTAATTGTTTATATTTCCACTCAAAATCATACTGCATACGACCCTTATCATCTACTCCAACTTCATTAATTAACCCTACTTGAACAGCTCCATTAGTTCTACTTGATGAATCTGGATTTGAGAAAATAAGTGCATCATTTCCATCTACCTTTTGGCTATAATTAATAACACTTAGTTGACAGTAAGGTTCTCTTAAGTCAGTTTCATATTCAACTATTGCCTCCCATGTTTCTCCACCATCAAAGCTAGTCGCTACAGCTGGGTTAGCTCTTGAAGGGTTTCTCATAAACATCTTTAATTGACCATCTGGCATTTCAACAATTTGACATTCTGTCATTTCTTCTCCTGATGCTCCTGTAATTTCACTAGAATTAATAACATTTCCATTAAGAATTCTTCCATCGTTTACAGACTCACCCATAATCCATGTCTTTCCACCATCATCACTATAAATTGATGCACTTGATTGCTTTTGATTTTTATTTAAGAAATATACTGGAAATATTAATCTTCCCGCATGGACACCATTTTTTATTTGAATTCCATTTCCTGGTCCTGTTCCAAGAAAACTCATCCATTCCTTTTTAAATTGTCCTGAAATTATTTGAGGTTCTGACCATGTTACACCATCATCTTCACTACTTATTAATGCTAAATATGATGTTCCAAATGCTTTTAGCTCTGCTGTTCTTCCAAAGGTATTACCTATTTTCGAAGCTTCTCCATTAGCCACCTTGTATAAATTATTCTTTGCATCAACTCTATAATCAGTTTCTGTACCCGCCGTATCAACTACTAAAGCTAATTTTTTCACTTCTCCGCTAATAGTATATTCTTGTATTATATCTACTGCATAAAAATCTGCTCCAGCAGAATTTTTAAGTATCATTCCCCTTTTAGTTTCACCATTAACTTCTACATCAGCAAAACCTGATCCTCTAATAGATTGGAATGCTCCCCTTCCATCAGGAAAAGCATCTACTAATAAAAATATCTTTCCACTTTCCTTATCTTGAAGCATACTAGCATCTATTCCTGATGCAGAATCCGGATAATCTAAAATTATTTTTCCTTCATCCCAAGTTACTCCACCATCTGTGCTTCTCTTTACTGCAGTATCTATATTATTAGGTGAATCATGCCCTCCACCCTTTCTTACATCTATAGCTGCTAATAAAGTTCCATCCTTAGTAGTTATCATTGAAGGAATTCTAAAGTTATTTGACTGTAATTGACCTGGCTTATATACATCAACAGGATCTGTTTTTATTGAACCTTCTGGCAATGGCATGTCCTCTGCCTTAGTTTCTGCTGTTTTACTTTCTAAATAGCTATCTGATATTGGCTCAGCATATATGTCTACAAAGTCTATATTTCCATTAAATACATATTCATTTCCAGCCTTTCTATCTGTTTTTCCTAAATTAACAGAGTTTACTTCAAATAAATCCTTTATAAATTTTGTACTATTAGATGAATCAAATACTAGCTTTTTACCATTTAAATACATAGTATAACCTATATTTTTTTCAACCTTAAATGCTATTGTATTAATTCCTGTATTTAAAACAGCATTTGCACTTCCTATTGCTAAATTTCTTGATGTTGTTCCATCATCATACCTTATTTCATATCCAATCTTTCCATCAAAGGTATAAATATGAAAATGTCCATTATTTGTATTGTTATTGCTAATACTAAAAATACTTTGAAGACCTGGAGATGTATGATTAAACCTAGCTACTATAGTTCCCTCTTCAAGATTACTAAGCTTACTTAAGTCCTCTGACTTATTTCCACCTTCTCCATTATTTATTTTAGTGTTTTCATAACTTACTACTTTATTACTTATTTTTGAATTTGTGTATACGTCTACTTCAGCAATGCTAGCATATCCTCCAACTGCTTCAATTACTCTAATTTCAATATTATCAAGACTTATTGGATTGTCTAATTCTATTATTTTTGAATTAGAACTAGTATCAAATGTTCCCTCTGCTATTCTAGCTTCCCCACTATATATTTCGTATTTTTGAATTTTGCCATTATCTCCACTTTGTCTCGGAGTAATCCTTATAGATGACACCTCATACTTTTTATCAAACTTTAAATATAAGCTTTGAGGTAACTTAGCACTACCATTCCAAGGAGTATGCCACATAGTATTTAAATTATTATCTATTACCTTTGTAGCATCTTCTCCTGATTCAAAGGATGATGCTGTTGCAGTTATACTAGTTTTTGGAATAGTTCTTTCAACTGTTGGACTGCTATTTGTAGTAGTATAAGTTGCCCCATTTTCAAGTTCATTTATTTCTGCTAATGTTGAATAAGTGATACCACTACTTAAAATAGCAGCTGATAAAATTAAAGACATAATTTTTCTACTTTTCATTTTAAACCTCCTAAATATAATTTATAATCCACAATATAATTGTAAAATATTTACAATTATTTTACAACTATATATAGATATTTTTTATACTTTAGAAAGTTATAACATTAAAGTTATTGGACTTTTTTATTTGATAGATTATATAAAAACTAACAGAGTTATTTTTATGCTATATCTGTTTATTCATTTCTATGTGATAAATTCCAACTTCTAAAAACTTATCTCCACTAGACTTATACCCTAATTTTTCATAAAAATTTCTTGCTTCACTTCTAGCATGTAATGTTATTTCATTATAACCTTTTTCTTTTAATAAATTTTCTGTAAATACAACTAGCGTTCTTCCTATTCCCTTCCCCCTAAACCTCTTATTTACTGCTACTTGTCTCATCTTAACCTTATTATCATTTATACTTGTAATTACTAAGCATCCTAATATATTTTTACTTTCAAATATCCCTATATGTAAATCCTTATGTTCATTGCTTATATCATCATTAAGAATACTTAATCCTAAAGGCTTTCTTAAAACTTCATCTCTTAATTTCAGTTCTTCTTCATATCCTTTGCTTCCTACTAATATTTCTTTAATTATATATTTATCCATGCTAACCTCCTTATTTATTCTTTCATTATATTATAATATCCTCAATAAAATATAAAAAGTTCATTTTAAATCTTTAACTATACAATATAAAAAATACTAGCCTAAAATAGGCTAGTACTAATTTTTTTTAATATAATGGAGATGCTGTAATACTACTATCATTATCTCTTGGTGCATATATATTTACTGTACCAAAAGTAGATGTTTTGATAGTATATATATCTGTACTTGGATTTCCTAATATTTCGTAAGATAATCCTCCATATTGAGCTGGAGCTAATTTTCCTACTTCATTTCCGACTACGGCAGCCTTATTTAATGGATATACTCTCCAAGCTTGAACTGATGGACTCAAATTTAAATATTTCTTTCCTGTTACTGGCCTTGCAGGTAAAGGATTTGATGGTGAAGCTGCTGTCTTTCCAACTAAACCCATTACTATACAATCAGCAATTTTTTCTGGATTATATAATTTCATATCTGATGCTGAATCTATAAATCCACATTCTACAAGCATAGATTTTGTCCATATACTTCCTACTAATGCTAAATCTGATCCATCTTTAATTCCTCTATTTACATATCCAATTGCTACTAAATTATTTAATATATTTTTAGCTTCTGTAAACTCTACTGCACTTTTAGTATATATTTCTACTCCTCTTCCTCCGCCTGCATTTAAGTGGATAGATACTGATATATCAGCCTTTGCCGCATTTGCACTACTTACCCTTGAATTAAGACTTGCCCTTAAAGTGCTTGCATAGTCTGTTGAAACTAAAATTACAGTGTGACCTAATGCTCTTAATTTACTTATTACTTTATTTCCAATTTCTCTTGTACATACTTCTTCTCGATAGCCATTTCCTTGTGCACCTGTATCTGCACCAGATAAACAATGACCTGTATCTATTACTATCTTCATATTCATCACCTCTATATTAACATATTCTCAATGACATGTTTTTGTACTAATTTGATGAATATTGTATTTTATTATCTTTTAAAAAGCTTCTTTAATATGATGGTTAATCCTATAAAAATAAATATAAACATTACTAATGTCTTAAATAAACTTGTAGGTAAAAATCCTATTTTTAAGCTACTAATTATTCCAATTAGCATTAAAACAAATCCAAGACCTATAACTATTAAACCTATTTTAGATCTTCTATTAAATCCTAAAATTACTATTCCTATTAATAATGGAACTAAATATCCACTGAAACTTTTCCCCCCTAAATACATCCTTCCATAACCTATTGAAGAAAATACAATAGTATTTTTCAATATTAATATTGTCCCTATTAAAATTAGTATTCCACCAATTAAATATTCAATATTACAGCCTCTAAACATATTTCTATATCTATGTCTATTTCTATTAATATTACTTCTACTATATCTATGTGCTTTTTTCCTTTTATTATATTTGCTTAAAACCACGTCTCTCTTATTTAAACTGTTCAAACTATTTAAATTATACCTTCTAGGCATTAAATTATATTTCATCCCTTCCCCCTAAGGTATTGATAATATAATCTATACTTAGCCCCCATATCTGGTTACTACAAATAATAAAGTTAATATTTATTTATAATATTCCAAATGCAAGAACAAATGCTGCAAAAACTATAGAAACCATTGACATAAGTTTTATTAAAATATTTAATGATGGTCCTGTTGTATCTTTAAAAGGATCGCCTACTGTATCTCCTACTACTGCTGCTTTATGAGCATCAGATCCTTTACCACCATGTACTCCTGATTCTATATATTTTTTTGCATTATCCCAAGCACCACCTGCATTTGCCATCATAATTGCAAGAGCAAACCCAGTAACAGTTGCTCCCGCTAATAATCCAGCAACTCCATTTGGTCCCAATAATAACCCCACTATTAAAGGAGTTAATATACCAATTAAAGCAATTCCAACTAATTCTCTTTGAGCAGATTTAGTACATATATCAACACATGCAGCATAATCTGGCTCTGCTTTTCCTTCCATCAAACCTTTTATTTCTTTAAATTGTCTTCTTACTTCAACAACAATTTTAGATGCTGCTCTTCCTACTGCATCCATTGTTCTTGATGCAAATAAAAATGTTACCATTCCCCCTATAAATAATCCAATTAAAACCTGAGGATTTAATACAGATAGATTAAATTCAAATTGAGTTCCACCATTTTTAACTATATTTTCAACTGAATCCTTATATGCTGCTATAAATGCAAGAGCTGTTAAAGCAGCTGAACCTATTGCAAAACCTTTTCCTGTGGCTGCAGTAGTATTTCCTAATGAATCAAGTGCATCTGTTCTCTTTCTTACTATAGGATCTTGATCTGACATTTCTGCTATTCCACCTGCATTATCAGCAACTGGTCCATAAGCATCTGTTGCAAGGGTAATTCCTAAAGTTGAAAGCATACCAACAGCTGAAATTGCTATTCCATAAAGTCCTAAATTAAAATCATTATATCCACCAGATAATGTAAAGCTTGTCAAAACAGATATCCCGACAATAATTACAGGCATTGCTGTAGAAGACATACCAAGAGATAAGCCCCCAATAATAGTTGTAGCTGCACCAGTTTTAGTTGTTTCAGCTAATTTTTTTGTTGGTTTATAATGATCACTTGTATAATATTCAGTAAAGAATCCTATTAAAATTCCAGCGATAAGTCCTGACAAAATACTATAGTAAACTCCCATGTATTCTGAACCTAATACATTTTTAACGATGAAAAATGCACCAATTGCTACAATTAATCCTGAAACATAAACACCTCTTCTAAGTGCCATTAATAAATTCTTTTGAGTTGCATCTTCTTTAGATCTTACAAAAAAAGTTGCAAAAATTGACGATACTACCCCTAATGATGCTACTAATAAAGGAATTGTAACTCCCTTTGTACCAAGTCCTGCTGCAACCGCTAATGCCGCTGAAGATATTAATGAACCTACATATGATTCATAAAGATCTGCTCCGAGACCAGCTACATCACCTACATTGTCACCTACATTATCTGCTATAACTGCTGGATTTCTTGGATCATCCTCTGGTATTCCAACTTCAACCTTACCAACTAAGTCTGCTCCAACATCTGCTGCCTTTGTAAATATTCCGCCTCCTACTCTCGCAAAAAGTGCCATAGAAGAAGCCCCCATTCCAAAGGTTAACATTGTAGATGTTATTTGTGCAATCCTTTCCATTTCAGGTAAAGCCTTATAATACCAACTAAGTATATAATACCAAATTCCTAAATCTAAAAGACCTAATCCAACAACTACTAGTCCCATTACAGAACCACTAGCAAAGGCTACTTTTAATGCTCCATTTAAGCTTTTTTTAGCAGCATTTGTAGTTCTTGCATTAGAATTAGTAGCTACCTTCATTCCTAAGAATCCACTTAGTCCTGAAAATAAACCTCCTGTAATAAATGCAAATGGTACAAATATTGATACATAGCCCAATCTACTTAATATGAAAAAAATTATAAACATCCCTAAAAAGAATATTGAAATACCTTTGTATTGACGTATTAAATATGCATTAGCTCCCTTTCTTATATTTTCAGCAATCCCCTTCATTACAGCATCGCCTTCGTCATGTTTAAAAATAGTAAATGTTAAATAAGCTGCAAATAGTAATGCCAACGTTGCACCTATGGGCACAAAAACTATTAAATCCATTGTACTTCCCCCTTATTTTATTCTTTTTAAACCTTAAAATTATTTCCCATATTATAATATGAAATAGATCTACTCTTTAGAATTTTATTTATAAAATAAGATTTTAAATAAAACTGACAACTTGTAAAAATATATAGCTTGTCAAAATATTATTTTTGGTGTATTATGGAAATATAGAGAAAAATGTAAAGAAATGGGGTATCGTGATTATGAAAAAGAAAATGGGGCTAACAACGAAAATTTTTATTGCCATGATAATAGGCTGTTTATTTGGACTTGTAGTTAAAAGTATTCCAAATGAATTTATTAAAGACACCTTACTTTTAAATGGTGTTATTAAAGTTCTAGGAAATGGCTTCCTTGCAATAATTAAGATGATGGTAGTTCCCCTAGTATTAGTTTCATTAACTTGTGGAGCTTCTGCTATGGGAAATGTAAAAAAACTAGGTCGTGTAGGAGGAAAAACTTTCCTATTTTATGTTTCAACAACTTGTGTTGCAATATCAATTGCTATAGGAATTGCTTTTCTAATAAATCCTGGAGTAGGCTTAGATATGTCTCACCTAGTTACTCAAGAGCCAACAATTGCAGAAAGTAAATCCTTTGTTGATATTTTAATAGGAATTATTCCTACTAATCCAATTCAATCAATGGTTAATGGAGATATGTTACAAATAATATTCTTCTCAATTTTATTTGGCCTTTCAATTAGCTTAGTGGGTAAAAAAGCTGAACCAGTAAAAGCATTTTTTGAAAGCTTAAATGAAGTAATTATGAAAATAGTTCAAATAGTAATGAACGTTGCACCTTTTGGTGTTTTCGCATTAATAACTACTACCTTTGCTACTACAGGATTTGATGCCATGATACCACTGCTAAAGTATATGTCAGTTATTTTAATTGCTCTTTTACTTCATGGTGCTATTGTATATGGTGGTATGTTTAAGTTATTTACTAGATTAAAAATTAAACCTTTTTTAAAGAGATTTATAACTCCTGCATCAATAGTTTTTTCAACTGCATCTAGTAATGCTGCACTTCCTGTAACATTAGAAACTATGGAAGAATGTGGTGTTGATAATTCTATAGGATCATTTACTATTCCTTTAGGTTCTACAATTAATATGGATGGTACTGCTATAATGCAAGGAGCTGCAGCTATTTTTATAGCTCAAATTTATGGTGTTGACCTTTCATTGAATGCTATAATAACGATAATATTAACTGCAACATTAGCTTCAATAGGTACTGCTGGTGTTCCTGGTGTTGGAATGGTAATGCTTTCAATGGTTTTACAAACTGTTGGATTACCTATAGAAGGAATTGGATTAATTCTTGGAGTTGATAGGATTTTAGATATGTGTAGAAGTACTTTAAATACAATGGGTGATTGTATTTGTACAATTATAATAAGTAAAAGTGAAGGTGCTTTTAACGAAGAAAAGTATTATTCTTTAGATGATGAAGCTTCTGACTTTTATGCTGATGATTTAGGTGAAACAGCCTAATAATAAAAAAATCGTGGATTTATGGCAATCCACGATTTTTTTATATTATTTATTTTCTTTTTCAATTATATTTTTACCTATAGGAAATATTATTGATACTTTTGTTCCTTCATTTGCCTTTGAATAAATATGAATTCCTAACCCTAATTTATCGCAAAGATTTTTGCATAAGTATAATCCCATTCCAGTAGACTTACCAAAGGTTCTTCCATTTTCTCCTGTAAATCCTTTTTCAAAAACCCTATTAATATCTTTTTCACTTATTCCTGCTCCGTTGTCTTCTATATCTAAAATAATATTATTTTCATTTTTTCTTATTGAAACTATAATTTTACTCTCTTCTTTGTTTAAATATTTAATAGAATTTCCTACTACTTGATTTAATATATACTCAACCCATTTTACATCGCTATAAACTACTCCATCTATTTGATTTTTTTCAAGCTTTATTTTTTTATTTATAAAGTCCCTAGAATTTTTTCTAATTACACTATTTATAACCTTATCTATATAAAATTCAGTAATAATATAATCTTTACTTACATCATTACTTCTGGAGTAAAAAAGTACTTGTTCTACAAACTCCTCCACTCTTTTGATTTGATAGCTTACCTTTTGTTCTAGTGGACCTTTGTTATTTTCAAGTATAAGTCTTGTAGATGCAATTGGTGTTTTTATTTCATGAACCCAGGTTTCTATATATTCTCTATATTCAATTTCCTTATCCTTATAAAACTTTATATTTTCATGCATATCCTTATTGCTTTGCTTTAATATTTCATATAATACTCTTCCTTCAACAAAATCTGGTTCATCTATTAATTCTGGCAATAAATACTTTTTATCTAAATTATCTAAAACCCCTATTACCTCATCATAAAACTTCTTTTTTTGAAAAATATCCATTGTAATAAAGGCTACTATAGGAATAAACCAAATAATAAATGTTAGAAATATTACTACATAATGAACATTAATAAAAATCATTATAACTGCAATTAAAATAAATGCCACTATATTAATGATTATCAATGGCATTTTTCCCTTTAAATATTCTAAAATACTCATGGCATAATATACCCCAATCCTCTTCTTGTTTCTATAGGATTTTGTAGTCCTACATCCTCTAACTTCTTCCTTAGCCTTGTAACATTAACTGATAAAGTATTATCATCTACAAAATAATCTGAGCTCCATAAATAATCCATTAAAGATTCTCTAGAAACAATATTACCTTTATTTTTCATTAAAAAAGACAATATCTTTATTTCATTTTTAGTTATTTCTAAGGTTTTTTCATCTCTTGAAATAGTTCCATTTGATAAATTTAAAGTTAAATCCTTATATAATAACTTATCTTGCATATTTGAAGTTCCATAAGTTCTCTTTAATATAGATGAAATTCTAGCTAAAAGAATTTGAGTATTATAAGGCTTAGTTATAAAATCATCAGCCCCTAAATTCATACTCATAAGCTCATCTACTTCACTATCTCTACTCGTTACTATAATTATAGGAGTTTCAGATTCCTTTCTTATTTCCCTACATATGTAATAACCATCAAAAACAGGTAAATTAATATCTAATAAGATTAAATCTGCCTTTGCTTCCTTTATTAAATTAATAATATTTTCAAAATCATTTGGTGCATATATTTCATATCCATATCTACTTAAAAAGGTTTTTAATTCCTCCCTAATTATTTCATCATCTTCAATTATAATTATCTTTTTCATAGTTTTCTCAAAGCCTTTCTAACTTATTTTATATAAAAATTATTTTCCTACTAAATTAAATCTTTCTTCATCATACCCAGCAAATAAAACTAAATATACTACCATTATTATATCAAAAAATTTTCTCATTTAATCATCTCCTATTAAAAAGTAATTTTTATATTTTAAATTTTTATATTAAGTTAAATTTTTCTTCATCATATCCAGCAAAAACAACTAATAAAATTACTTTAGTTAATTCATATACTTTTTTCATTTAATCAGCTCCTCTTGTTATCTTATGTACTTATTATATCTCCTCTCTTCTAACTATGGTATTTAAGTAAATTACACTAACCTTTCAAATTTGTAATATAGAAAAAAAGGATGTACTAATTAAAGTACACCCTAAGTAAATTACTTACTTGTTCTAATATTTATAGAAGTAGTCTTTGAAACTGCTCCATTTGAGTATTTTGAAGCTACTTTAAAACCATAAATAGTATTTGCCCTTAATCCATCAACTATAATTGCTGTTTCTTCTGCTCCTATTTCTTTTAACACTTTTCCATCCTTAAAAATTACAAACCCTACTAATCCACTAACATTATTTGGTTTATTCCAGCTTAATTCAACCTTAGAATTATCAATGTTTTTGCAAACCAAATTTTTTATTTTATCAATTATGATATTATCTTCTGATTCATTTTCTTTTTTCACTGTTATTATTTCATTTATAATAGGTTTTTCTTCAGTCCAAGTTAACTTAACCTCTAATACATTCTCAAATTTACTTAAGTTAAATGAATTATAGGATTCTGAAAGACTTCCTACAGTATTCCATCCATTTATATCTCTTACTTCTACATTAGCATTAGATATACCTGTAGGTGATTGTAATATTATAAGCTCACCAATATCAGTATAATTTGAAATCTTATATAAAAGCTCTCCCTCTTTTTCATTTCCGCCAGGAGTATAGAATGTTGAAAGCTTATTATCAATAGTAAAATCTATTGAAGCATTTGATTCTCCTTGTGGTTTAACTTCAAATGCTGGATTTTGATTTACTAATTCTTCTTTTCCACCATTAACTAATATTTCATTTAAAGCTAACCATGCATTACTATTTTTAGTTGAAATTAATCTTATATATCTTCCTTTTTTATTTATATTTTCTACTGTTTTATATCTATAAGGAGGCTTTAAGGTTGGAAAATTCTCTTCTCGGCTACCACCTTTAAATCCTCCTACAGTTTCCCAATTTTCTCCATCTAATGATATTTGAATATTTCCTTCTCTAAAATAATCCTTTTCAGAGTCACTAATAATTAAGTCAAGAGTTTCTATATCAATTACTCCACCTAAATCTAGCTTTACATAATTATTAGCGCTTTGTGCAGCTCCAAACCAAACTTTACTTTCTAATCTTTTATCAAAGATATTTTTAATATCACCACTATAAACGCTTCCAAAATTGTGACTAGCATTTTTTTCTTCAAACATATTATTCTTTATAGATAATATGTTTAAATCAAAGGTTATTTCATTATTAGTATTATTTATTAATCTTAAATATCTTGCATTATTTAAGGATTCATCATTATTTACCTTATTCCATTCGATTCCATTAATTGATGATTCTAAAGTTAAATCCTCTGATGTAACATCACATAATATTTCTGCTATTCTTTCTATAGAAGTTAATTTAATTCCTATATATTCATTTTTATTTAATGTAATATTATTTATACCTTCTAATTTAGTAGTTAATCCATCTTTGCTTACTGTTATGTCTTTAAGTCCATTAACATTAGTATAAGGAACTGCCTTATCTTTTCCCTTATTTATAGTTATTTCTCTAACAGATGTCCATAAATCAGGTTTACCACCTGGTACTCCCTCAAAGGTAGCTCTATATCTTATATATCTTCCTTTAATATTTAAATTATTTTCTTTTATTACTATCCCTTCTCTTTCTTCCCCTATAGCTGTCCAGTTTTCACCATCTAATGAATATTCTAAAATACCTCTATGGAATCTATCATGATCAGTATCTGTTCTTCCTTGAATTATTTCTATATCATTTATATTTATAACTTTTCCTAAATCTACACCATACCAATCACCTATTTTTTGTCTTACTTTAAAGTAAGCAAAGGTTTCATTGTTTCCATCTACCATTTTATCTAATTCATTAGAATTATAAGATGCCATTGGTATTCTTGAACTAGCTTCTGGATCCATTTTTAAGTAAATTTGTGAATCTAACTTATTTATAAGCTCTGTAGCAAATGGTATTAATCTTTTTGCCCCACTTTCAACTACTACATCTGGATAATTTAATTTCTTAGTAGTAAAGGTTTTTGATTTTTCATTATATGATGTTGCCTTTGAAAGCTCCGTCCAAGCTTCATTTAAATTTTCTTCTTTTAGAGCAATTGCTGATTTAACAACTGACTTACATGATTTAGTTATATATTCTAACGAACCTAACCATGGTTTAATTTCTTCCTTCATTTTAATATTAGTATTTTTTTCTGATTTAAAAACGTCTATAGCATTTAATATTTTATCAAACTCTTCTACTAAATTTAAACCAACTTCTTTAATATCTCCTCCAATATTGAAGCTATCTAAAAATACCTTTAAGTCTTCCTTTAAATATTCTGATTCTTCTAAAACTAAATTTCTATTACTTGGAGAAGGATCACTTAAGTGAGATGCAATTATATGAAATTCCTCTGAAACCTCAGGTGCTATATACTTAAAGGAATCTTCCCAGCTTTTATCATCATTAAATTCATCTGTATTCCAAGTATAATCTGCCACAGCAAAAATAGCTGTTTTAGATAATTCTGCATATTCTAATGGATTTGTAACTATACCTGATACATTATGCATTCCAGGCTCCATTACTTCACCCTTACCAAGCATTAATCTTGCAGAATTATGACCATTTACAGGCCAATTAAGCCACATATATGAATCTCTTTTTATATACTCTCTTACCCACTCCATTTCTTTTTCATTTGCAGTTCCACAAACATCAACACCTGTCCACATTATTTCAACATTTTCTGGAAGATCTGCTAAAGCTCTTAAATAAGGCTTTCCTTTTTCACCTGTCCATGCTTGATTATAATATGGAGGACAATATACAAGAGAATAACAATCACCCTTATCTTTTACCCAATTTGCAACATCAGTTGTTAACTTTACATGCTTATCCTTATCAGCCAATGATTGATCCGTACTTATATCATCCATAAATAATCCAAATTGACGAACACCAACACTATAAAGTTGCTCTAGCTTAGCTAGTAATGTTTCTAATTCCTCATCATACTTATTCCAATTAATCATATTAAATCCTGGATGAATTGCCCATACAAATTTAGTTTTAGATTTATTTCCTACTTCCGCTAGTTCCCTTATTTTAGCTAATTCGTTTTCAGGGTAAAGTTCTCTCCATTTTAAATTGTGATATGGGTCATCCTTAGGGGCAAATATATAGGAATTCATTTTAAATTCTCCACCAAACTCCATAAGACTTTTTCTATCTTCATGAGACCATGGATATCCATAAAATCCTTCTATAAATCCTCTCCACTTTGCATCTGCAAAATCTTCAAATGTTACATTTCTTATTTCATTTCCTTCTAATTGATTAAATATCATCTTCAATGTTGCTAAGCCATAATATGCTGAATCAGTATTTTTCCCAAGTACTGCGATAGTCCCTTTTTCACTTAGGCTTCCATCTACCTTTAAAACATATGAATCCTCTTCATTAAAAGTTTCAGAATTATAGCTAATATTTTCATTAAAATATTTGTCCACTATATTTCTAGAATTTTTTATTCCTATAATAATATTAGTTTTATCACTTGCTACTTCATTTGAATAGCTAACCCTTAATCCTTTA
>NZ_JBOFYU010000146.1:0-9703 GCF_051654825.1 Clostridium sp. | reverse complement strand
TCTTCAAATAGCACTTTAGTTATATCTATCCCTATTTTCGTTGCTATATTTTCAAATTGTGGAGGTAGATCACTTATCTTTAAATCCATAAAATATCCTCCTATAAATTCATTTAAACCTCTAAATGGGTAATTTGCTTTATTTGGGTATTCTACAACAATTGTTTTTTTCCTTCTAATTAAGTTTAATCTCTTGTATATTACAATCTAATAAATCAAATTTAATTATACTTTCTATCTAGTATATCACCTATATATCTTTGAATCTCGTCACTTTTGTATAGCTCTTTCAATTTCAACATAATGCTATCTATATAATCAAAGTACTTCTTTTCAGTTTGCCTGTCTATAATAGATGTATCTTCCATCTTCAATACATTTTTCATAAAATCAACTTGTCCATATTCCTCATATAAATCACACATAGCGGGACTTTCAATTCCTAGAATAGCCTCATCTAAACTAGCACCTATATTGCCCTCAGTATTCTTAATATATAATTGCTCTATATCATAATCATTAGGTTGCAAGTGTTCAATATTCTTGTATATAAAACCAGGTATTGGATGACCCCAGTTAGTTAGTCCATACTCTATAAATTCTGCATACATATTATTTTCCATTACCACATCTATACTTTTCTTAAGAATACATTCTAATTTTTTGTCCATACTACCACCTATTTTATTTATTCTGTTTTTCTTCTACCCTTTAACTTATTTTTATTATTATATATCTCTATATTTTTTTCTTTAACCTTTACATCTTCTAATAACGGTTTAAGTAAATTTTCAAATAACTTTGACATAGTAATATTTGAATCTATAACAACAGTTTTTAATTTATCAACTATTTCTTTATCTAAAGTTACACCTACTTGCTCTTTACTTTTTTTCTTCTCTTTTCCAACAATATCATATATAGATATTGAAGTTTTCTCTGTTTTAGTTTCATGTATAACAGTTCTCTTATTCGTCTTAGGTAATTCCTCATTTAATATATCCATATCTATTTTAGGCATTTATAACACATCCTTCTCTTTTAATTCTATAACCATATTCTCAATTTCTTCTTTACTAAAATGACTTTGATTATTCTTACTTAAATAATCACTTACACTTAGCTTACTTAACAATGACTTTTCAACAAATGTACTTCTTCTTATAAATGAATCTAACATTATACTTTTTAAGTCCTCAAATTTTTGTAGATACTGATCAAATAAATCAGATACCTGAGTTCTTTGTTTTTCATATCCAACTAGTACAGTTGCCAATATATCATTGTCTTCTTTTTCTAAATAATATTTATCTCTAGACCATAATTCTTTAAATAAAGCAGCTCCTCTTAAAGAAGATATATTTTTATCCATAATAGGTACTATTATAGAGTCTGCAAGGTACAGTATATTTTTAGCAGTTAGATTATAACTTGGCGATAGATCACAAATTATATAATCATACTTTTCTAATACATCTATATTTTTCATATACCATCTAGCAAGTACTTTTTCTCTAGCTGGTTGTAGGCTTATTTTTTCATCTAACATGGCTAGTCCTATATCTGCTGGTATTATATCTATGTTTGGATAATTTGCATTTGGAGATTTTACAATTACATCTTCTGCACTCATTCCATCTACTATATCTATAGTTGTTTTGTCTTCATGATTTACTTTATATACATACTGTGTAAGATTTTCTTGTAAATCCAAATCCCATAATAATATGTTTTTATTTTTATCTTTTGCCAACTCATATGCGGTAATTATTGACATAGAAGTCTTGTAAATACCGCCCTTTATATTAAAGAAAGTTATTAACTTCGTTTTCATTTTGTTTTCTCCTAGTTATTTTATTGTTATATTTATATATTATCATAGTTTTATTTATTTAAAAACAAAAAAATAACTATAAAATAACTAAGTTATTTTATAGTTTTGCAATCATATCTAAAATATTCCTTAAATAATTACTTATTTTAGGTCCTTGTTAATCATTTCTTGAATCATTCCCTCAAATCCAAAGCTATTATACATAAACATTACTATATCTGAATTACTATTAGTTATCATTTCTTCATAAGTCATATCAATATTTTCAATATATCTAGGGTCTATTATTTGTACTTCTTCAAATATATCAGCTAATAGCCATGTCATTGGAGCTTGATAAGAGTCTCTAAATACTAATACACTCTTATTAGTTAATGCGTTCTTATTTTTTATTTTCAATATATTGCAATTAGTGCCTCTCATATATGCACCGCCATAATCCCAGCTCTTTTTATTCCTTAATGAAGCCACTATTTTTTCTTCGCCTACTTTATGTTCTTTACTCCCATTAGTAATAAAATATTCAAATTTATCATCATTTCTATATACATAATTAGCATATTCTTTATCTTTAACTATAAAGTTTAACTTTCTATTATAGCTGCCTAAAAACTCTTTATTCTTAACAACTTTAACCTTATAATCTCTCATATACTCACTAATTTCATCACTTGATAAACCTAAATTTATATTATTAACCATAAACTTAAACCCTTCAAATGCCCCGATTCCATTCCAATGATGGTCTGCCTTAAAATAAAATTTTTCTCTCTCTTTTTCTGAAAATGTATCTAAAAAATACTTATCAATATCTATAAATGAAATATATTTTTTATCTAATTTTGATGCTAGTAAATCCTTATTTATATCTATATTTTCTTTATTATTTACAAAATCAGGATATAAATGTTTTAACATATTGGTTTTATGTGCTGTTGATACAAAGTAAACATCTTTTCCTTTTTCCGTAGCAAGTTTGCTTAAATCATTTATCTCTTTTGAATATACTTGCATCTTATCATCAAGTATAATCTTAGAAAACTTTCCTAATAGCCAATTATTATCAGTCAAATAATAATTTCCTACAATATACTTTTCTTTTTCATCTTTCTTCAAGCTACTTCCACTGCTCTCCTTAAAAACAGATACGTCATCTTTAGATATACTTTTATTCTGGTTAAAAAAAATCACAAAACTTACTATAGTTAATATGGATACTATAATTAAAAGCTTTGAACTTAATTTTCTCATAGCAATCTCACCTCTAGACTAATAATATTGTAATGGAGTTATATTTCCCTTATAACAAGAAAATAAAAGCCATAAGTTTAATATATATTAAACTTATGACTTTTATTTTACTTTATTCCTTTATCTATCATAGTCTTAACCATTGAATCAAATCCAGAACTATTATACATAAACATTACTATATCAGAATTACTATCTTCTATTATTTCTTCATATGTCTTATCTATTTTATCTATATTTCTTGGGTCAACTATTTCAACTTCACTAAATAAATCTGCAAATAGCCATGTAGTTGGAGCTTGGTATGAATCTCTAAATATTAATATCTTTTTATCTACTAAAGCCTTATCATTTTTAATATTTAATATATTAGTCTGTGCTCCCCTAATGTATGCTCCACCATAGTCCCACTCATTCTTATTTCTTGATGTCGCAATAATTTCGTCCTCTTTTTTCTCTTTACCATTTAACTCATATGTATACTTAGTATTATCTATATAAGCATAATTAACATATTCTTCTTCTTCAACTAGCATATCTAGGTTTTGGTTATAACTACCAATAAAATCTTTATCTTTCACTGTAGTTGTCGTGTATCTGTCAAAATGTTTATCTAACTCATCCTGCGATACCCCTAAATCCATCCTTGAAGCCATCATTTTGAAGTTTTCAAATGCACCTATACTTGTCCAATGATGATCTGTTTTAAAATATAACTGTTCTAATTCATCTTGGCTAAAGTTATTTAATAAATACTCATCCATATCAATATATGTCACTATATCAGATTCTAATCTATCTCTAAATTCACTTGTATTTATATCTATATTTCCTGTATTATCAACATATTTAGGATATAAATGCCTTAGTACATTTGTCTTATGAGGCATCATTGTATAATACACATCTTTACCTAAACTATCACTTACTTCAGATAGTTCATTAATTGCATTTGAGTAATCATCTAATTGTTTTTCACTCAAGATTTTTGGAAACATCCCTAAAATCCAGTTATCATCAACTAAATAATAGTTTCCTACTTTTGTTTTATTAAGCTTAACCTCTGATTTTTTATTTATACTAATCATTTCATCTCTAAGAACAAACTGATCATTGTAGTAACTCTCAAATTTAGAAGAAAATTCTCCATCTTCTATATCTTTTAATGTTGGTTTTTTATCAAGATTTCTATTTTCAGCAACACTATATTTTCTATCTGGAGTTATAAAATTTAAAATAAAGAAACCAAAAATTATGCTTAGAAAAGGTATTATTATATACCTAGCTTTCTTTTTATTCATAAAAATTCCCCTTTAAGTCTAAAATCTAAAATATAAAAATGGATTATAACTAGAGCTACACAACATTATAATAACAACAAACATGTATATACCTAGCGATAGTCCATGCATTAAATACACTACTTCATTTTCTAATGCCTTTTTATTAATTTTTAATATTTCTCTTTTTAATACTTTTACAATAGGTGTAGATAGTACTATAGCTGCAAGTAATATATACCAATAATCAATTAAGTAAACTGTAAATGCAGTATTAGTTAAAGCATTAGATCCAGCACCAAACATAACCTTTAAGAATTCAGATGCTTGAGTTATATTTTCAGCTCTAAAGAATACCCATCCTATAACTACAATTAATAGTAAATATATATGTCTAAATACTCTAGGAGCTTTATAAAGTAATTTTTCTAAAAATGCCTTTTCTAAAGCTATAAATGCTCCAAAATATAGACCCCACATTATAAAAGTCCAACTAGCTCCATGCCACATACCAGTTAAAAACCAAACTACAAATAAATTTCTATAGTTTTTAAGTGTCGATACTCGACTTCCACCTAGTGGAATATATACATAATCTCTAAACCAACTACCTAAAGAAATATGCCATCTTCTCCAAAACTCTGAAACTGTTTGTGATATATATGGATAATTGAAGTTTTCAAGAAATTCAAATCCAAACATTTTTCCTAAACCTATTGCCATATCACTATATCCGCCAAAATCAAAGTATATTTGAAGAGTATAACAAATTATTCCTAACCAAGCTTCTAGTATAGAAACATTCGATAAGTTACTAGAGAATACTCCATCCGCTATAACCGCTAATTGATTCGATAATATAACTTTCTTAGCTAACCCACAAACAAACCTATTTACACCATCACCAAACTTCTCTAGAGAGTGTTCTCTTTTATTTATTTGTGTGGCTATCGTCTGATACCTAACTATAGGTCCTGCAACTAACTGTGGGAATAATGCTACATAAGCTCCAAAGTCTAGTATACTCTTTTGAGCTTTAGCATCTCCTCTATAAATGTCTATAGTGTAGGACATTGTTTGGAATGTATAGAATGATATACCTATAGGTAAAGGTAAATTTAATAAACCGATATCTAAACTAAATATAGTATTGATATTTTCAATTAAAAAATCGCTATATTTAAAGAAACATAAAACGAATAGATTTATAATTGCTGATGATACAACTACCTTTAATGCTTTTTTTCTCTCACCGGATTTTATAAACCTCTCCACTTTTAATCCATGTATATAATCAACGACTGTTGAGAATAACATTAAAAACACATACACAGGCTCTCCCCATGCATAGAAAATTAAACTTGCTATTAACAATATTAGATTTTTCATTTTACTATTTGATATATAGTAAGCACCTAATGTTAATGGCAAGAATAAAAATAAAAATATTAAACTGCTAAATACCATTTTATTTATATGTAAACATTTAAAATAGTTTACATATCCCCTCTCATATATTTCAAAATAAAAAATGTTAATTCAAACAAGATTTAACCTACTTTTGATTTCTAATCTCGTTTAAATTAACATTTTATATTATAAGTTTCAATAAATATCGCAAACTGGTCATTAAGTATGGCATTTTAGACTATATACTCATATTTTATTATCTCCTCATTTGTTATTGGTATCATTATTTTTAATATAAATTCATTTTTTGAGTAATTAACTATTACTTCACCTTTATATTTACTTACTATATATTTAATACTTGAAATACCTATCCCATGTATTTTTTTATTGTGCTTACTTGTTTCAATTTTATCACCAGTAAATTTGATATCATTTACCTTTGTATTAGTAACTTTAATTATTGCAAATCCATTTATATATGTAGCTCTAATAGCTATTCGTTTTTCTAATTCATTATCTATCTCTGTACATGCTTCAATTGCATTATCTAGGGCATTTGCAAATATTGAGCACAAGTCATTCTCTTGAATGAAATTCAATTTAGATATGTTTATATAATCTTCAAATTCTATATTATATTTTTTACAAAGATGTGTTTTTTCACCTAAGATTATATCTAATGTTGTATTTCCTGTGTTTTTTAAATTTTCAAAATCACTTATTTGCAACTCTAATTTATTTATATATGATATAATTTCCTCTTTTGTATTATAATTTTTCATACAAATCATATGATTTTTTAAATCATGGTACACATACCTTAACTTATTATGTATTTCATTTATACCTTCGTAGCTCTTATGGTTTGTATTTATTCTTTCATTTATAAGCTCATGCTCTAGTTTAATCTTATCATTCTGTACAATTTTCCCTATTACTATTAGAAGCATTACACTTGATAATACAATTAATAGCGTTATAATAATAACTATAGTTATATCAAACCTATTAACTATTTTCTGACTAAAATTGTATCCATAAACTAATAACAATATAGCTATGTTAGATACTATTGGTATGCCTATTAATATCATATCCTTTAGCTTAAACTCTAATGATAGTCTAAAATATTTAAACAGTATAAGCTCTAGAATTAATAATATTTTAGATATAAATATTGCCTGCATCCTAAATATATTTCCATCTAATAACAGTTGAATACTATCTAATTTATTTAGCATAACTACAATACTTATTGAAACTGATTCATTTATAATCAATCCTAACCAAAATAATAAATTTATCATTACGCATTTATAAATATTATCTTTATATGATAGCTTGTAAAATATAACCCCTATTATCATACATAAAATAATCCTAGTATTTTCAAACATATTAGATATATTTAAAAAGCCCATAAATACAATTATTATTACAACTCTAGGTATATATTTTTGCTTCGATATACTCTTATCTCCTGCTAAATTTAATACCGTAAAAAATATAATCCAATCTATGTACATAGTTACTATATCAATAATATACCATATACTTATTCCATATTCTTTTAACATACTATATCACCTAATATATTAGTCAGTGCAAGCTTCAATCCCTTGGCTCTATACTTGCTTATTGGTATATAATTTCCATCTATTTTTATTGTATTGCTATTCATTGATTCTACTAATTTCAAATTAACTATATAGCTGTTATGACATCTAAAAAAACCATGCTCACTTAATATTTTTTCTATTTTAGAAATGCTCATTTTAGCCGGATATTTATTATTATCTGTATAAATCAATATATTAGGTCTATCAGTTTCTATATAAACAATAGAATCTATTTTTATTCTATCTACATAATTCTTAATATTTATAGTTAAATAGTTATTCTTTTTTTTCATTATTTCATTTATACAAGGTAAAATATTTTTAGAGATTTTTTTTTCACTTATTGGTTTTAATATATATCGGTATGCTTTTACCTCATATCCTTCTTGCATAAACTCTGCAAATGATGTCATAAATATTATTTCTAAGTTCTGATCAAATTCTCTTATTTTCCTTGCTGTATCCATACCATTAATTATTTTCATTTGTATATCCATAATTAATATGTCTAACCCTTTAGGATAGTTGCCTAACAACTCTTCTCCTGATGAAAATTCATAAATATTATAATCTATAGAATATGTACTTAATATATTTTTTAATATGTCTTTTATGTTTAATCTATAGTGTAATTCATCATCACATATTCCTATGTTAATCATTATTTAAATTTCCTTTCATATATCTACTTTCTTTTAAGTTTTATATTACTTCATTATGTATTTTTTTGCTATATTTTTATATATTTTGTTACTTTTTGGGCTTTAACTATTGCTTTTTGGACTTTAAATACTACTTTTTGGATGTTGATTTATGCCTATAGAGTAATTGCTAATAATAAAAAAGTTATTCAATGCAAAATTACATTGAATAACTTTTTTTATAGTTTAATTTCTTTAAATATATCACTCTTTATATCATTTGAGATTTCAATTGCATCTACTTCATATAATTGAGGTCCTCCAAATACAATAATAGATAATATCACTGTACTTATTTTTTTAAAAATTTCCATATTTATTCGTAGCTCCTTTTAAATAAAATATATACTCTTTATTTTATTATACACATTTTTTATTTCTAATTTGCAATACTTAACGCCCGCTTAGCTAAATACTATTTTATTTCAATTAAATTTATGTTATTTATAATATACATTTAATTGAAATATTTTGCTAATATATAAATTCTAATAAAGTAAAAAAATATAATTTAATTATTTATGAAACCTTTTTACTATTTAAAATATCTAATATATGTAATAGCAGAGCTTAAGGAGGTTTTAATGGCTACTATAAAAAAACTTAATATTTTCACATCAAATGCTCAAGTAGAATCTGAAAATGTTTTAATAAAAAAATCAAAGAATGGATGTAATGATTCTTTTGAAAAACTAATGATTTTGTATGAAGATTATTTGTATAAAATGGCTTATTTGTATGTGAAAAATGAACAAGATGCACTAGATATATATCAAGAAACTATTCTAAAAGTATATATGAATATATCTAAATTAAAGAAAAATAATTTATTTAAAACATGGATAACTAGAATTTTAATAAATACAGTTTATGCTAAAAAGCAATCTGATTTTAAATACTGTGACTCTGAGCTTGAAAACTACATCGGTGATTATTCATACTCAGAAATAGAAAAAAATATAGATTTATATGCAACTATAGACCAATTAGGTAAAAATTATAAAACGGTTATTATATTACATTATTTTTATGATTTTAGTATCAGCCAAATTTCAGAAATAACAGGATTAAATGAAAATACGATTAAAACCAATTTAAGAAGAGCTAAGAAAAAAATGCATGATCTTCTAAAGGAGGAAAAACATGAGTAACTTAGACAACATAAATATTCCAAATAATTTAAGAGAAATAACTAAAGATACTATAAAAAAGGGGATCTATTTAAAGAAAAGAAAAAACATAAAGAAATTTAAAGTTGCATCGTTGCTAGTCTTAACATTAAGTACAAGTCTAGCAATTATAAATCCTTCCTTAGCTAATAATAGAATATCTATAACTGATTTATTTGAAATTCTAGGCTATGACTCCTATGATAAATATGTTCAAAGTATTGATACAACAAAAACTGTAGGTGATGTAAGTTTAACAATCGGTGATATAATATGTGATGGAAGTACAATAAATTTTACATATACTATAAAATCAAAAAATAAGCTTCCTCGAAAAACTTCTGAACTTGTATTTGACCAATTAGATGAACCATTAATTAGAGATGAAACTTTTATATTAGACTCAAATATAAAAGTTAAAAATGCAATTACATCCT
>NZ_JBOFYU010000145.1:0-1736 GCF_051654825.1 Clostridium sp. | reverse complement strand
GAATTCATGTGCAATTTTCAGAGAACACTCTCTGAAAAGTTCATAAAGAACTAAATCATCTGGTGATGATGGCGTAGAGGAAACACTCCTTTCCATTCCGAACAGGACAGTTAAGCTCTACAGCGTCAATGGTACTGCACGGGAGACTGTGTGGGAGAGTAGAACGTCGCCAGGTCATGTGGCTCGATAGCTCAGTCGGTAGAGCAGAGGACTGAAAATCCTCGTGTCCCTGGTTCGATTCCTGGTCGAGCCACCAGGAAAAAGCACTAACTTTTGTTAGTGCTTTTTATTTTTGCATAAATAAATTTTTACATAGAATACTTCATATTATAAGAATATTCTAATGTTTATTTAGTATAAGAAGTTTAAGTGGTAAGTATTCAAAAGAGATGTTATGTAGTGTTATTAATTAAATATTTTTTGAATAATAAAAGGATAGATTAAAAAATCTATCCTTTTTAACATAATAGTGATAATTAAATACTTTCTAATACAGTATCAATATGTCCTTTAACTCTAACTTTTCTAAATTCTGTAATAAGAATTCCATTTTCGTCAATTATAAATGTACTTCTTTCTATTCCTAAAACCTTTTTACCATACATATTTTTTTCTTTAATAACATCATAAAGAGCGCAAACTTCTTTTTCCTCATCACTTAATAAAACAAATGGTAAGTCAAATTTGTTTATAAATTTTTCATGTGATGATAGAGAATCTTTACTTATACCAATAACTATTGTATTTGATGAAGAGATTTTATCGTGATTATCTCTAAAATCACATGCTTCAGTTGTACATCCTGGAGTATTATCTTTTGGATAGAAGTATAGAATTACTTTTTTTCCTCTATAATCGCTTAGTGAATGCTCCTTATTATCAGAACCCATAAGTTTAAAATCAGGTGCTAATTTGTTAATTTCAATCATAATAAACCTCCGAAATTAATTTTAATAAGATTATTATACTATTATGGATAATTATTATCAATAAACAAAGAATGTTTACATTAATTTATGAGATAAAAAGAACAAATATATTATATATTACCATTAATTTTGATATAATTAAGTGTAAAGAGTATTAACTATAAAGGAGACCTTAAAATGGAAAATAAAGTTTTAGCTGTTATAGCAGGAAATGAAATTAAAGAATCAGATTTACAAGCATTAATAATGAGATATCCAGAAGATAGAAGAGGATATTTTTCAACTGAAGAAGGAAAGAAACAATTACTAGAACAAGTAATTGCTTTTGATTTAATGGGTAAGCTTGGAGAAGAATTAAAGTTAAATGAAACAGAAGAGTTTAAAGCAAGCTTAAAGCAAGTTGAAAAAGAATTATTAACACAAACTACTATAAATAAAGTATTATCAGAAATAACTGTTACTGATGATGAAGCTTTAGAGTACTACAATAAAAACAAAAATATGTTTACTCAACAACCAACAGTGTCAGCTAAGCATATATTAGTAGATTCAAAAGAAACATGTGAAAAGATAAGAGAAGAAATAGTAGCTGGTAATGATACATTTGAACAAGCTGCAATGAAATATTCAAGCTGTCCATCTAAGGATCAAGGAGGAAATCTTGGTGCTTTTGGTAGAGGGATGATGGTTCCAGAATTTGAGCAAGCTGCATTTGCTTTAGAAATAGGAGCAGTAAGTGAGCCAGTTCAAACACAATTTGGATTCCACTTAATAATGGTAGAAGCAAAGAATGATGCAGTAGAAGCT
>NZ_JBOFYU010000144.1:0-15746 GCF_051654825.1 Clostridium sp. | reverse complement strand
CTAATGCTTCAGCGGCTTTATCGGTATTTACATTCCAATATGGAGCTACTGCTATGCATACGCTAATAATTATCCACAATAGTATATAATTGATTTACATTCCAATATGGAGCTACTGCTATCCTAAATGTTAGCAATTTTATTAGATGGGTTATATATTTACATTCCAATATGGAGCTACTGCTATTGATCCAAGTAAGAATAATAATGAACTAGTATATTCATTTACATTCCAATATGGAGCTACTGCTATACGTTCATCGACAATCGGCTCTATTATTAGCTTTTAACAACTATTTTTGTCTATGTCATGATTTTATAAGATTAAGTCTGATTTTTCAGCATTAGTTATTCATTAAATGTACTTTAACCTTTTGAAATATCTTCAATTGTCTATCCCCTTATATTTTAACACTATCTTACTTCGACAATCAAATAAAATTACTTGCTTTATCTTCTTGTTTTCCCCATAAATCTTTGATTAACCATCGTTCATTTCTACTTTTAAATAGTATTATAGAATCCACATCTTTTCTTATTATTTTATCTAATTCATATTTTAGTCTAATTATTTGTGATTCTGCAAGCTCACCTTCAAATACTGAGTTTTGAATATGCGATAGATATTTTTTACAGGCTTTAAATGTTCTATTTAGAACTCGTGGGCCATCACCTTCACTTTTTATATCATAAACTAATATAACGTACATCTATTCCCGCTCCTTTACCACCATATCTTAAATGGATCATAATCTTTTTCACCTAATAAATGCTTTATTAGCTTATAACATTCTAATCTCATTAAATATTCATAGGATACACTTTTATTTAAATCTTTGTGCTTAATAGTAGTTTGTAATCTTGAATCTAATTCTGCTACAATCATTCTAGATGCTTCCTTTTTTAAATGTAAATAATTTAACTCTTTAGTAAAGCTCTTTTCTGTTATTTGCTTTTTGTTTAGTAAAGAAAATATTAATCTATCTGCTAAGATAGGTTTAAAAATTTCAGCAATATCTAAGCTTAAAGAGAATCTCCTAACTCCAGGCTCATGAAGATAACTTACAGTTGGATTAAGCTGAGTATGATATATTGCTCCAAGTACCTTTGTATATACCAAAGTATTAACAAATGATATTAATGTATTTATCATATTATCTGGTGGATTTTTAACTCTTTTTGTGAAATCAATCTTTTGATCTATCACTATATTCCAAGCTTCGTAATATACTTTTCTAATATTGCCTTCGTATCCCATAAGCTCATTTACAGTTTTACTTGTGTAGATATGTTTTCTTAAGCCCTCTATGGCATCCATATAATTTTGTAGATCTTTCCCTCTACCATTATAGTATCTTAAGTTTCTGTAAATATTATAACTAGCTCCATCAACGAATTTCTTTGCTATTTCTAATCTCTTATCTTCATCTGTATAATGAGTTACTTGACTAACTAATAGACTTCCTGATACAAGTTTCTCTCTTGGTTGAAATGTTCCAGTATAAAAACTATAGTAATTAAAAAAATGGACCATAACTTCATATTGAGATAAAAAATTTATCAGACTTGTATTTAACTCCATTTCAGACATAACATATATTTCATTCACAGTCTCTATTGGAATATACCGCCTCTCTCCAGCTTCGTCAGTAAATGCTATAGAGTTATCTTTCCTTTTTAATATACCATTATTGTAAATATAATAACTTCTTTTCATAAATCCAAAATCCCCCTTTTATATAAAACATAAATCATAATAAGCACATGATTTACATATTTTCTTTTTATCTAAAGGAGGCGAATTTTTGTCAGTAACTATTGCTTGTATTTCTTTTAAAATCTCCTCTATTAATAAAATATCTTCCTTTGTTAATTCAACCTCTACACTTTGTTTAAGTAATGGATAGTCAACCTTTCCTTTTATATTATTTACACCTTTCTTTTTTAAAAAATATAAATAATACTTTACTTGTAATATACTAGCCTCCTCGATCTTATTACTTTTCTTAACCTCATGTAATATCCCTTTCGTTCTTATAAAATCAATATTTATTATGTTATCTATATTGATATGTTTATTATCCCGCTTGTAGGTTTCTTCATCGATAACTTTCCCAATTTCTACACTTTCATTTCCTTGCTCCATCTGTATTTCATTATAGAAATACCATAACTTTCTTTTGCAAACCTCATAGTAATAAATCATTACACCAGTGATTTCTTTTTCCATCCTTCACCTCTATTTTTTATTACCATATGTTCGATTCCCTCTTAGCATTGTCGTACTGCATCCTTTTATAACCTACTTCATCATATTCACACTCTATTACCCTAATATAATCTTTACTATTCCTACTTAAATAGACTTTTGAATACGATACAGCTTGCCCTTTTCTTAAGGCTCTTTCATAATTATTTACGTCAAATGGATGAACAGATACTGTGTATTTATTAATTTTATCCTTTAATTCTACTCTTTCATAAGCAGTTAAACTTTCATTTACTAACCTATTAGAGATACCTTGTATTTCTTCATAATAGTCCTTATAAATACGACTTGGAATTATTTCCGTTGATAGTATGTTTCTTAAATCAACTTTGTCTAAATCAAACTCATATGGTGGTATATCTTTTACATAGTTATAAACTTTTTTATATTCTCTCATATAGTCACTACCCTTTAAATTTTCAGTAGTAAGATATTTTTTTATTAAGTTTATTTTTTCTTTTTCTGATATTTGTCCATCATATGAAAGTATTGCCTCTTTTGATAGTTCATATAACCTTTTATCAATAAAACCTTTGTCGCCATTGGTTAAGTTTCCAGCATCAATATCAGTGTATATAAAGCAATTATATTTACTACTATCTTTTTTACCTTTTCTATTACATCTACCTAGCCTTTGAAATAATGAATTTAACTCTTGTAACTCTGTAAATAAGTAATCAAAGTCTATATCTAAGCTAGCTTCAACAATAGAGGTAGATATCCATATACCATTTTGCTTATCAATATTTCTATCTTTATCAAATGTTTTGCCAAACTCTATAATCTCTGATTCTTTTTCTAATCTGTCTTTTCTTATAAATTTGCTATGCAAAATATTTAGTTCAGACTTTGGAATATCATTCTTTAATTCTTCATAAATCTTTTGAGCTTCTTTAATGGTATTACAAACAACTAAAATCTTATTAAATTTATTTTTACCTTTATTCTCCTGATATTTATTATATATATCATCACTATTGATTCTATCTTGTAGTACCTTCAAATTATGCCTCTTTAAATTATTAGTAAATCCTTCTTCATTTTCTTTAAATCCTACATTTTTCTTTAATAGGTCTTTAACAAATGGAGGAAGTGTTGCTGTAAGTATAGCTATCTTTCCACCTAATTGGACCACTCTTTCTAGTCCATATATTAGATAAGCTAGAAGGTCTGGTCCATATGCTTGTATTTCATCTATAACAATTTTTGAATAAGATAAAGTAGTTAATTTTAGCTCATACCCTTGATATTTATAAACAAAATCAAATATCTGATCCATAGTTGAAATATTTAACGGTATAGCTAACTGCATACCTACTTTATGATAATTCATTAAATCAATTTCCTCTTGATACTCATTTGGGCTATTTATATTTCTAATGTAATACTCTAAAGAGCTTGAATGAAGTATTGCTACCCTTTTGTCTATTTCATCGTTGTTTAAAATATCTTTTCTTACTCTGTCATATATAGCATTTATTGCTGTTCTTATAGGTAATACGAAGAAACCCTTATTATCTCCAATCCATAGTAATCCAGCTTCTGTTTTACCCATACCAGTTTGTGCTATTGCAATTATATTTTCATCTCTATTTTGTATACAAAATTGTTGTAGGGTATTCCATGAGGCTTCATTATTGTTAGCTTTCCAATTAAATAATAGATTATTAAGTGAATCTTCTAAAAATCTATTAGGATATTCTACTACAGTGCCCGCACTAGCACTATAATCACATTTATGTAAATATCCTTTTATCTTTATAGTTTCTAAATCTTCAATACTACTAGATAATTTAGCTTTCAAAGTTCTTTTAACTCTACACGTATTAAATTTCTCTAATAAACTTTGTATGTGTTCTTCCTTTTTACTCATTTCATCAAAGTTATTACAGTAATTATGGTGGTTTAAAACACTATTTGCAACTTTATGATAATCTTCATTATTCTTAAAGCTCTTACTATCAATAAAATATAATGATAATATGTTGTGTACTACCTCTTTATCTTCGTTAAACTTTTTACTTTTACCTGTAACTCTTTTTTGAAATTCATCATTAATCTTACCTATATCATGATATATACATGCTTTTTCTACAAGTTCAACTAATGAATCATCTTGTATATATCCAAATTCCTTTAGCTTATCTAAACTAAATAATAAATCTATAGTATGTTCTTCAATGGTTTTATCTGGTTTCGCTTTTTTCTCTTTTATTAAAGCTAATATTTCATTATTAAGTATGTCTAATCTATCTCTCATAACACTCTCCTAAAATTTAAGCAGTAGAGCCTATTCCCTACTGCTTAAGATTATATAAAGTTGACAATATAATTTCTATTATCTTCTCTATCTATTAAAACATTTTCACTTGTCTCTTCAATAATATATTGTGATGCATAAATAACCTTTTTCTTTTCAAAAACCCTTTTGCCATCCAAAACTCTATAATTTTTATTTAAATAATATTTAGTTCCACTAACATTTTGCCCAGCTTTTGCCTTATCAAAGAATATACAACCTGATTTAACATCTTCATAGTTTAAAAATGCAGAATAATTACTAATAATATCACATTCATCATCCTTAGCTAATGTAACAATTTTAGCTTCTTCAACATTTACAAAGTCTTCACTTCTACCTATAGACTTTAAATTATAAATATTATCTTCAATTTCCTTTAATGTTTGCTCATCACTTCTTACATGAAGAACTAACTCAATATTATTTAGAATTTCATAATACTTCAAAGATGTAGTTAATGACCTAAACTTACCTATTTGCCTTGAATAATTTTCATCTTCATAGTTTTTAACCTTTTCTTTAAAATCTTTTTCTAAGGTTTTTATTTCCTTCTCTTTTTCTAAAACCTCTTTAAATTCTTTAGATTTTTTATCTAGACACTTTTTTAACTTTGTAAGCTCAACCTTTTTGTCTTTAAATTCTTCTAATTTAATCTTAAATTCAGACTTTTTATATTCATCTATTTTATCTTTTAAATCCTTTAAATTCCTAAACTCATCTATTAATGATTCATTGTGTACTTGTATTGTTATACCTTTTCTAAAACTATTTCCCTGTGATTTTTTTGCACTTGCTACTTTATCAAAAGCCGAGGATAAAAGTGTATCATTTTTCATTTTAACTAATATTCCTCTATCGTCCATTACAGAATTTAAAAAGCAATAATCTGTATATGGTTCTTTATGCATAGATTCAAAGGTTCCTTGTATACTAATATCCATTGGATGATACTCTCTATACCCACAAGCATTATGAATTGCACCTATTACAGTAGCTATAGGTGGTAGTGGATATGTCATCTTATTTTCTATAGTTTCTTCCCTTTTATAATTAGCGCTACTTTGAGTAAGCACTATCCTTAATGTTTTCATAGCTTTATACTCCGTAATAAGTATTTACTTCTTCTCTAACTGTATCAAAGAATTTAACTATAGAAGTTGCATTTAAACTATTCTTAATTTCAATTTCATTTCTTAGAGAATTCCCTTCTAAAAGTCCTACATTATATCCTTTTTGTACTTTAGCTTTTAAGTCTTCTGATATAAGTAATTTTTCTTCTTCAACTTTTACAACATTTTCAAAGAAGTGAGTTTTTCTTTCTGATAAACCGCCTACTATAAAAACTGGCTCAGCATTATCTAAATTACCTTTAACTGTTAAGCTTAGATTTTCAACTGCATCTAATATAGCATTAACTCTTGTAGCTTTTTCTGTATTACTAGCTTCTTTATACCCTGTTTCTTGTTCAAAGTTCTCATCTTTTCCTATCATCTCTAAATCTACTGTTATGCTATATACTTTTAAAGACTTATCATATTCATATTGATATGGCATAAGTCCTGCCTCTCCAGCCTTTTCTTGCAAGTTAATATTCTTTGATTTTGCAAGATTATTAGCTAAATATAAATTATTATGGAATCTTGTTTCATTTATAAAGCTTTCACAAGATATTGCATCTGTTAAGTAAAAAGAACTTTTTCTTATATTAGTAGTACCCTTTGTACTCATATATCCACCCTCAAGTGCTCTACAATTTGATGCATTTAAATCTTTATTAGCTAATTTTTGAGTTGCTCCATCCACCTCTGTTTGCAAATCATCATACATCCCGCTTTGAACCATAATTCCATTCTTTAAGCTTTCTTTACTTCTTATAGTATAAACCTTTCTGTTTTTAAATACCTTTTGCACACTTGCAATATTCCCCAACCCTTCTGAATAGTTAGATGTCATATTTGCAACTACAGTTAACGTTAATGCTTTTTTACCTTTCATAATTCCCACCCCTTATTATTTGCTTTCACTATTATTTGAACTTTTCTTTGTTAATGCATTTATAAATGTATATGCTAGATCTTTATTGTCTTCAAAATTATCATATAAGTCATATACAAAGTTAAACTCTACTCCAGAGTAATTTGATAACTGAAGTAATATTTGACATACTCTATCATAATCTTTAAAAATAATTGAGCTTGTAAGCTTCTGTCTATAACTATCTAACTTATTAGTTTCTAAAGCCTCTACTACTTTTTTTGCACTTCCATAAGCACCTTTTAATTTATCCTTCATTGACGTATCCCTCCTTATTAAAACATTCACTTTTATTAATTGGCTTACTAAATATCTTCTATTGGGTTCCTTTAGTAAAACATCTATTAAATTATCAAGTAGAACATTATTTAAAATACTTTCTGTAACTTCCTTCTGCACATTTATATAGTATTTATCCGTTACTTTATATGAAGTACATAAATCTTTATACTCTATACCTATACTTTTAAAGTTTTTAAATATTTCAATACTATCTCTCCTAATATATAAAGTTTCGAAGTATCCTTTTCCTCTATCCTTATATATTACTTCTACATCCCTATCTATAAAATCAGATGTCTCTATAATACTTTTAAATAATATTTGCCTTACATCTTGCCCTTTACTATCTTCTGTTTGCTCCTTTACTTTATTTCTTAAAAGCATGTTTGAGTTCAATAATCTATTTATTGTATAATTATCATTTATAAAGAAACTTTCTCTATTCCCCTCAAAAGCGAATGGAATAAAATCAAATTCCTTCTCATCTTGTCCTACAAAACTATTGGCATTAAATTTGTATCCTGTTGATTTACCTTTTTTAGGTGCATCAATATAATATCCAAGTAATCTACAATAATCTTGACTTTGATTAAATAACTGATTCGTATTTGCAAAATTAGCATACATATTACTTTTACTTCTAAAGGTTTCTTTTATTATTCCGCTCCTATTTTCAATTATAATATCCAATATTTTTTTAGCGTTAGTTTTATCATACTTTATCTTTGCAAAAGTCTTTTTCATTATAGTATTTGCAGATAACTTCTCATTAATAGCCTTCATATATTCATCTGTAACTTCTTTACCTTTAACATCATAATTAAGTAAAATATTTTCTATAACTTTATGATGTAGATCTCTCCCATACCAACTCTCAACGAATTCTAAATATTTCTCTTCAGATATATCTTTACTATTATAGTAAATAGAATCATCCTTAATCTCATACTCAAAATCATGATAATCTAAATACCTAATTAGTCCAACTATAGCAGCTGAATATCTCCAATCAGATGACTCTAAAGCTGTATCATATTTATTATTCTGTAACTCTATCCTCATATAAACCTCCTTTCTATACTAAATCCTGGGTAACTAAATCTAACATTCCAAAGCCCATTGATTTACGACTACCTATTCCAACATCATAAAAATGCTGCAATACTCTACTATCTCCTTGTATTTCTAATACTCCTACTGTTGTATCTATATATCTTCTATAATGCTTAACTACAACCTTTTTGCATTGTATTGGGTTAACCTTTACATTCTCAGCCTCTTTTTCTGTAAATCCACCTTTTAAAAGTTCATTAGTTAATATAACCTTTAACTTATCTCTAAACTCATTATCATTAAATACTAAATAATTATCTTTATTTGTTTCCTTACAATGATCTCTAACACATAATGCACTACCTAATGTTGTTTTAAATATAGCTCTTGAATTAACTATCTCTTCCCTTTTCTTATTAGTTATACTTTTCAAAGTCATATAATTATTATTAGGTAGCGGGTATATCTTATTTTTTTGAGCTATAAAAGCGTTATACAATATAAACCCTGTCTTATATTTATCATCAGTTGAGAAAAGTATCTTTATCTCTTTATTGTCTAACTCTATTTTATCTTTACAGAATTTAGCCTTTGGCAATATAACAGTAAAGCAATAATCTTTTTGTACTGTATCCTTAAAAAAGCTATCATAATACTTTCCACCATTACAATTTGAAATAGTATTTTTTATATAACTTACAATAGTTTTTCTATATTCAACTGGAAATATATTTTCTTTAACCTCCAGTATTAAGCAAAATCTCATAAATTCACCCCTTATTCTCTATCTTTATATTTAATTATATATCACCTGTAAATTAATGTAAACAACTCTTGATATTTTCATCAAGAGTTATAATTCAACAAGAATGAATTGTTATCAATGTGAATTTCAAATTGTATTAGTTTTTTTAAAGAGTATAAATTTAATAATTCATTTTTTAGATTGTCTTGAAAATAATACTTTAATGTTACCTTATGAAGCAGAAATGATATCCTGTATAATAAAAATAATTTATCAACTAAATGTTATTGAAAGTTTAAATAGTTAATTTAGAAAAGTTACTAATACTAAACTAATATTTCTTACTAATAAAAGCTTATAAAAAAATATTATACTTATATACCGAAAGAGTTCATTCTAAGTATGCTAGAAATTATACAAACTCAGACTTACTTACCAATTAGTTAAAATAATATTTGCTGATACATTTTCAAAAGGAGCATAAAAAAAACTTCAGCAAAGGTTTCCCAATGCCAAAGTTCTTTTAAAAGAAATCTTCTATTAAAGTATATTATTCACCTTAATTGGTGAATATATACAATGACTTGAAGACAAAATATCTTTAATTATTTCTAAGAAGAAATTTCAGATACACAAAGTTTTTTACAGGCTCGTATTTTAAATAATCAGGATTACTACATTAAACAGATGTATTTAAATCTGATATTTTATCACTTATAAAATATTTAAAATCTTAACTATAAAGACTATTTTATATCAGCTTCTAGCATCTTATTAGAAAGTAATCTCTCATATACTTTTTCAATAGATTTTTAACTGAGAACTCTGTATTTACAGTTACTTATCGAATCAAAATCTCCACTTTGCATATTCTTCTTCAAACCACCATATATCTTTTTTATCTAAGTCATTTGGCGAATCAGATACCCATAAAGTATTTACACTACTTACTCCATTTGTTCTCCTAAGATACTCAAATCTATCATATACCTGTAAACTTACCTTTTCCAATAATTGTGGTAAATCATCCCTTGAAGATGATGGAGTTCTTTCATCAATAAAATATGGTCTATCATTTTCAAATTCGAATGTATCTTTAACCCAATAAGGACAACTACTTATATGAGTGAATGCTTCAAATTTTTCACATTCTTTCACTGTATCCATATAATATTTAACTATATATTTTATATCTGAACCCTTAATAAGCTCTTCTATTTCACCAATAAGATAATTATTTAAATCATTAGCAGTAAAATATACATACAGTTTTTTTGATACTGATCCATCATTATTTATTTTTGATATATCACTATATATGTTATACCCCATGAACTCTTCGTAACTACTCATATAAATCACCACCTATAAAACAATTATATCTTTCTTCTAAATATCTTATAAAGAACTCTAGCTCTATATCATCACAAAATATCTTTAAATTTTCATCTTCAGATATAAGCTTTCTAATATCAGTAACCTTAAACTTATTTTTTATAACTGATGTATAATCTCTAAAGTCATGTTGCTTAAATATTTCATAGAAGCTCTTTCTTTCCTTGTTAAATTTAATTTGAGATATAGGGGTATTCTTTACAAATTGTTCAACGAAATCATCCTCTGTTAAGTTTAAAGCCTTCTTCATCTTTTTCTCTGATAAAAACGAAGACATACTATTTCCATTATCATATAAAGGTGCTAAAGATACATACTCCTTTAAATTCCCTATAAATCCCCAATTACCCCAATGTCTATCTGAATTTCCTATCAAGGCATCAAAGCAAGTCATCAACATAAATCTATCTAAATGTTCCTTAGTGTTAATTGTAAAGTTTTTATAGTTAGAAATTACTTTAATTACTTCATCTAATTCATATCCACTTCTATCTACATTGGTATATAAACTTGAATCCCTTATATCTTTATACGGATGTATTTTATAACTTCCCTTAGTAAAAAGTCTACAAGCGCATACTGGCTTATTATCATATGTCCCTAATAGAACGTCTTGACAGTCAATACCCATTTTTTTAGCTAGTAAAGAAGCTATATATTCTGCAATATATGATTTCTGATATACATTATTTTTTTGTTTACCTTCTTTTATCATATACACGCTATCTTCTATCCAAACAGCTATTTTAGGTAATGCTCCCCCTAATTCTAGAGGTATTTTTCTATAATTATTAAAATCTATCTTACTCATTATCTACCTCGCAAAAATACTATAAATAAATTATACTCTGTTTCATTATTTATTACTAATATAAAAATAGGAATAGCCTTAGCTATTCCTAAATTATATTTATTATTTCATTTGATAACTTTCTATAAAGTTAATACAATCTAGAGCTTTAATTGTATGGAAACTAATTTGATGCGTTGGATATTTAAATTTCATAAGTTCAAAGAATTTTTGCTTATTCATTTGTCCTTTAGTATAAGCTTCAATATAATCATAAATAGTGTCATCAGCCATAGGCCCTGCAACAACATCATACTCATGAGTCTTTCCACTACGACATTCAACTACAAACTCCAGCCATTCATCAGTATAATCTTCAAAAACTTTAACATTCAATGAATTAATATCTTTAATTTCATAAACATTTACTATAGAAGTATTAAACTTATCTGCCCATTTTTCTGATTGTTCTTTTATCTTAGTACAATAAAATCCCCATGAGAAATCTTTTGTAAATCTATGTTTACGTATTTCTGGAAACTCTATTTCTAAATAACTTCCATGATATATTAATTCAGAATTTCTTTCCATAATTTAATTACTCCCTTCATGTACAAATTTCTAATATTATTAATTATAACATAGTCACATACCGTATTGTAAGAACTGTGCATTAGTATTTTAACTAACATTTATACTATTAATATTTTCAACTCTACAAATTATCATTTGAGTATTAATTATTGGTAGTTCTAAAATTGATTCACTGTCATCAACAACTGTTGGATATTGTTTATTCAGAAGCACATTAAACATATTAGCTATTTCTAGTCCGACTTTTATTCTTTCTGAATTCGATAGAAGTGAGTACTCCTTATCCTTATATGTAACAAAGAAATCTTCCTTTATCTCACCAGTTTCTTTATTGATTTTATGAATATGTATTTTTGTATCAGTAAGTACTGTTTCAAAAATCTCAGCTATAAAATTAACATAGTTTGAATTATAGTTAACTAGAACATTTTTTTCTTTAGTTAAATCATTTATAAATACTTTTAGCTCTTCAATATTTTCATCTACCTTTATAAGCATATCTTTGTACTTATTCAGATTAGCATTATTTATATCTACTTCAGCCTGTATAGAAAGTGCTGCTTGCCTTTTGGCAGTTAAACCATCCAATTGTATTATAAACTCTCCTAAAGACATCTCCTGAGCTTCTATAAAGCTTCTTTCGCCTTTTCTATTAGTTTCATCTAAATTCTGTATTTCTAATTTAATAAAATTTATCTCTTCACTAATAGCTATAAGGCTGTCCTGCTTATTTTTATCAAACTTAGCTTGTCTATCTACATCCATGCCTTTAATTATATCTATTGATTTTTTATATTCATTAGCTGCTAATTTAATGTTTTCTATCTGATTTTCTATTGAGTTAATTTGAGTAAGCTTAAATTCCTCTGGTATAGATTGCCCACAGGAATTACAGTTACAACCTAATCCCTTAGCTTCATTAAGATTTTGCAATAATATCTTATACTGCCCTCTCATTGTTGCTAATTCTAATTCCATCTCATTTATTGAATTGATATTATCAGATATAAATTGCTCTGCAGAGATTTCTCTATATTTATTATTTAGTATTTGAAGCTTTAACTCTAGTTCCTTAGAGGAAACCCCTACATACTTTTTACTTCTTTCAACTCTTATTTTATCTTCTAGCTTTTCAATTAGTGCTAATTCATCATTAGATATAAATACTTGAACATTAATATCCTTATTCTTACATTCAATTTCTTCTTTTAGTTGAACATAAGTATTTCTTTCTCCAATCTTTATATTAAGATTATCATTAGCATCTTTAATCTTCTTAGTTAATTCCTTAATACCATTATTTATATCGCCCTTATATTTAGATATAATAGGCATCTGTTCCCATTCATTATATCTTTCTAATATCTTTAAAGGATCTATAGTTGGTAACATACTTATTAACCTCGCTCTAGCTTTTCCTGGTGTTAAGTTTAAGAAATACTTTGGATTAAATATAGATAAAAATAATTCCTTTGGTGGAATAAGTTCATCTAATGCCTTTTGAGTAGTTTTTTTATCATTAAGTTTAAGGCTTATTGTTTTCTTTCTAATTCTACTGATCTTATATAATACATCTTCAATTGAAATTTCAACTTCAACCTGCATTTCAGTTGAATTATTGTTTAATAATAGTCCATCAACCTTATCATTCCCCATCAAATTACAACCATAAAGACACCAACAGATACCTTCTGCAACTGTTGTCTTTCCAATACCATTTGGTCCTGATATAGTTGTTTTATTTCCTGAAAAATTATATACTACTTCCTTTTCGTATCCTTTGAATCCTACCATTGTTATCTTTTCAATTTTCATATTAAATACCTCTTTCTGTTATCTATTTGTTTTCTATTATCTTTAATAAAAAATATAAGGCAGCTCTCACCACCTTATATCTTTCCTGTTAAATACTTAATGCTTAACCTAGTTTAGCTACTAAATCATTAGCCTGTTCCATACTAAGCTCTTCTAAAGCTTTTACTTTATAGTAAGTTAGTATTGAGTTAATTTCTTTCCCTGTAGCTTGTATTCTACTCTTAATAAAGTTTAGAAATGCTCCTGGTACTTTAGGTTTTGCATTTTCTGATTGAAAATAATTTGTATTGTTAGCTCCTTGGTTATTCACCATGTCCTCTGAATTATTTAATCCGTTAAATTTACTTCTATTTCCAAAGCTATCACCCTTCTTGCTTTCAGTCTTAAACATCTCAGCATTAGACTTAGCTGTTTGGTTTTGAACTTGCTTCTGTTCAATGTTTCCATTAGTCCAATTACTATTTGAATTATTATATCCACTATTTTGGCTACCATAATTACTATTAGCATTGTTCTTTTGATTAACTTGTCCAGAATTAACGTTATTTTTAGAATAGTTCATTACAATATCAACTCCATAGATTTTAGTGAGTTGTCTTTTATAGAAAGCTGCTAAAGTTGTATCAAATTCTTCTCTTGCTATAACCTTAGTTTTTCCTTTCACTTCACAACGTACCCAAATAGGATCGAATGAGTATAAGTATCTACCAATACCGAATTTTACAGCTGTTCTTTTAAGTGAATTAGATAATCCACCCTTAACAGATTCAATGTCAGTATTCTCGCTTCCATCCCATTTAGTGATTATTTTTTCACCTATAGTTACCGTAATTCCACATAGTTGTGCATTACTACCCCATGGTTTATATTCATCACTCCATCCAGTAATTCCAAAGACTGCATCTAATCTATCCATGATAGCTCTACTTGTTACATAAGGTAATGCTAATGCTTTAACCTCACCACTACGCTCAAAAGAACTACCTATTCTCCATTCAATTTCCTCAAATGTGAATGGTTTTTTTAATTCAGCTTCTAACTCTCTTACATTAATTACTTCACCATTATTCATATTATTTACCTCATCTTCTGTTATATTTTTGTTTATTGTTATCTTTCTTTTACTATTGTCTAACTCGTAGAAATAAAAAAATCCCTATAAAACTCTATAAAGAGTCCTATAAGGATTATCTACTCAATTTGTTAAATACCACCGAACCCATATATATAAGCCGATTATGTTAAATAAAATATTAATTTATACATTAATTTTACCATGATACTTTATAATCTTCATTATGAAATTATTGGGTGATTAATATATAATTAATACTAATTACATATTGACTAATGAACTCCCCTAATCTCGCACATATCAATTTATTTTTATTCTAATAATTTATAGTTAGCTTCTTTTAATACATTTCCTTGATTAGTCGAAGTACTTTCTAACTTACTTAATTCTCTAGGTGATAATGGTATATACTCAACCATAAACTCATAGACACGCTTATCATAGTTATATTCTTTAATAATAAGATTATTGTCCTGAAGCTCTTTTAAGGATGCTAATACTCTATCTCTTTGCCTATCTTTTCTTTTAGTGTTCCAGTATATAGCTGTTGAAAATGCACCTAACCCTATTACATCATTATATTCCTTGCTGTTAATAGCTAATCTATATCTTCTTTTTTGGAACCAAATAGCTAGTTGTTGTGAATCTGAACTTAAACTGTTAAAAGTTGCTTCATCATATTCAAATGTACTTTTCTTAAGTACTACAGCTTGAAGTATTGGCCCTAAGTACACTGTCGCCCTTTTAACTCCCTCATCTTCATATATCATACAACCTAATAGGTTACCATGTATTGAATTTCCCTCTAAATCATATGATAGATTCATACTACCTAGTTTTGCTAATGAGTTTTCTACTTGTTCATAATATTGTGGTCTATTAGGTAGTCCTAAATCCGTAACTACTTGATATATAGTTTTATCTATTGGATCACCTAATACCATTTTTTCTAAGTGAGTATAATAATATCTTATTATGTTAACGTCAGTTGAATTAAGATACTTAACTGATTTTAGTAAAGCAATTTGTGTCATCATATCTAAGAACTTATCTGCCTTACCACCCTTTTTTATCTCTATATATGTTTTCTTTTCTAACTGTAATAGAATTTCATCATATTCAGCTTGATCGAACATTATCAATTTGTCTATTGTACTTGGTGAATTTATGTCACCAGCTTCATCTAAATCCTTTTTTTGTTCTTCTGATAAAAAATCTATTCTTGAGGTAGTATCAATTGGTAAATCTGATAGTATTGTTGGTACCTTCGTTAATGGTTTACTATTTTCATCTTCTAAATATTTCATTAAATATTTAAGTGAAATATCATTCTTAAATGCAGAACCTATAGCTCTCTTATCTAAATTCTCAATATATTTAAATTCAGTAAGT
>NZ_JBOFYU010000143.1:0-6330 GCF_051654825.1 Clostridium sp. | reverse complement strand
TGGTTCTACTTTTGGATTAGCTAAAAAAGGTTTACTAGATTTTAGAAATCATACAAGTAATGATTTGGAATTCCTTAAAATGATTGTACCAAGTTATTCTGGAGATAAATATTATAAAATGGAAGTTGCAGTTAGTGATGAAAATTTAATTACTGCTTCGGGAATAGCTCCATTAGAATTTACGATACAGGTTTTAAAAGTTTTAGATGTTTTTAAAGAGGAAGCGTTAAGTTCATGGTTAAATCTTTATAAAACTAATGATTCAAAATATTTTTTTGAACTAATGAACTGTAATAAATAAATTTAAGATTTATCTTAAATTCAAATTCATTAAGAAGTATATTAGAAAATATTATATCAATCAAATAAAACCTAGATTTTTAAGTCTAGGTTTTTTATATTTGAAAAATTATTTTATTGAAATAAAATCTTCATAGAATTTATTTTTAGCTTTTAAAAGTTCTTCTGAATATCTACCATTTCGAGGGGTTACTGCTTTATATTTTTCTAATATAAGGTTAGCCCTTCTTTTTTTGCTTTCTATTATAAGATAAGGATATATTTCTTGTATTAAGTTTATTGCTTCATTATATTTTAAAAAATAACTATAGCAGTCACTATGTTTATCAGGATTATAGTTCTTTTTTCTTATTATCTTACCCCCACCTATTTTTTCTTTAAGCCAATTTAATAGTTCTAAAGTAGTTGAGGCTACTGAAACACAGGGTGAAGGGAATTCGTTTTTATGGAATTTTTGTAGCATTATACTACCTTCTCCATCTATAATGCCAGCAATATATGCTTTTTCTACTTCAGTCAATTAAATCACCTCTTTCTATAATATATTATTGATTAAAATATTATAAACAATACAATCAAAATCTATTATTAGTAAATATGTTAATTAGTCATAATAATTAAGTTTAAGAGTATTATATCTTTAAGGGGAAGTATTACATTTTAATAAGGGGGAGGCCATGATAGTCGATGCAATTTTAATATTTATTCTTCAACTTATATATGTTCCATTATTAACACTTAGGACAACCTTAGTAGTTAAGGGGGAACGTAAAAAGGCAACTATGATATCATTGTTAGAGGCTGTTATATATATTATTAGCTTAGGTATTGTATTTTCAGATTTAACTAATATAGCTAATATAGTAGCATATGTATTAGGTTATGGATTAGGTATATATATTGGAGGTCTTGTTGAAGAAAAGTTAGCAATAGGATATAAACGTGTTGATGTAAGTTTACTAAATCCAAATGCAGAACTTGTACAATTTATAAGAGCTAATAAATTTGGTGTAACTACATTTATAGGAAAGGGTATCAATGAAGAAGCAAGATATAGGCTAGAGGTTATATCACTAAGAAGCAGGGAAAAAGAGCTGATCGACATTATAATTAAGTTTGAGCCAAATGCATTTATAGTATCATATGATTTAACTCAGTTTAGAGGTGGATTTATTAATAAACAAATAAAATTAGATAAAAAACAAGTCATATAAATGAAAAGTTTAAAATAGGCATTAAGGGTTACCTAATGCCTATTTACATGCTAATATCCTGGATAATAAAAGTCTCCATTTCCATGAATAAAATCTAATTTTTCAGATTAATTTAATATGATACAGCTTCTTATATTTTTAATTACGTCTATCAATGAACGTACTCTTTATTATTTTATTTTTAGTATCTCCAGAAATGCATAATTTAACTGCTTCAATTCCTAATTGTTCAATATGAAAGTCAACTGTAGAAAAGTTAAGTACCTTACTTATAGGAGAATTATCTTGTCCTATGAGAATAGGAATTTCTAAGTTATTATTTTGAAAGTACCAATAAATTCCTGAAGATATTTCATCACTATTAGAAAAAATGCATTGTAATTTAGGCGTAATGTTGCTAAAGTAAGCAGCTGCATTTATACCATCTTGGAAGGTTCTACAATTAGTAAATATGTTTTTTCTACTAAAGTTAGTTAGATTTTTAGAAAAAATAGAATATGTATTTTTAGAACTTATACTACTATTATGTAATCTGCTGAAAGTTAAACCTATATGTTCAATATTATTATTTTTTAATATTTCTAAAATAGATTTATATGTAGAACTTTTATCTAAAGTAACTGAAGGGATAAGTGAATTATCCGTATCTTCACAGCTTACTATATGACCATAACTTAAATATTTTTCAATAACACTATATGGATTAGCTGCAGAAGTAATTATGATACCATCAAATTCCTTAGTGGATAGTAATTTTAAATAATTAATTTCAGTATCTTTATCATAATTAGTTGGCAAGAAAGTAACTTTATAATTTCTTTTAAAACTTTCGTAAATAACAGAATTAATTATAGAGCTATAGTAAGAATTATAAGTTAAATAAGGAATTATAACTCCAAGGGTATAGCTTTTGCCAGTGCTTAAGCTAATAGCTTTATTATTAGGTACATAATTTAATTCATCAGCTATTTTGAAAATAATTTCTTTTGTACTTTTTGATATTCTACTACTATTATTTAGTGCTCTAGACACAGTAGATGGTGAAAATCCTGATTTTTTTGATATGTCATAGATATTACTCAATTTAGTTCACCTCTTAAAAATTATAGCAAAAAAAATATTAATCAACAATGTTGACGTGCAACCGATTGAACAGTTTATAGTTAAAATATAATTATAAATAAATTAAAAGGATGGGATTAAAATGAAAAGATTATTAAGTTGTTATGCTAGTGATTTTATAAATATGAAAAGAGATGAATTAAAGAATGCAATTTTAGCAAGTGAAGGAAGAACAATTTTAGGTGAAACTGTAGTAACAGCTGCACCTCTTTTAGAAGGAGTAACAAATGCAGAGGTTATGTCTTCATTTGGAGCAGATATGATATTATTAAATGAATTTGATGTATTTGAAAAGAAAATTAATGGAATGGCATATGAAGAAAATCCAATAAAAAAAATTAAACATCTAGTAGGAAGACCAATAGGAATAAATTTAGAACCAGTAGATGAAAGTGCTGAATTAATAGATAAAAAAGTAAATTTATCAAAAGGAAGACTTACAACAAAGGAGGCTTTTTTAGAAGCTGAAAAATTAGGAGTTGATTTTATATGTTTAACTGGAAATCCATCTACTGGAGTATCTAATGAAGCAATAAATAAGTGTATTAGTATTGCAAAAGAACATTATTCTGGATTACTTTTTGCAGGAAAAATGCATGGAGCAGGAATGGTGGAAAATATATTAGATGAAAAAATTATACTTTCATTTATAAATAATGGAGCAGATGGAGTTTTACTTCCAGCGGTAGGAACAGTTCCAGGAATAAATGAAAATTTATTGTCAGATATAGTTAGAAAAATAAAGGCGAAAAACGCCTTAGTAATGTGTGCAATTGGAACTAGTCAAGAAAGTGCAGATGAAGGAACAATTAGGTTAATAGGTATGAGCAACAAAAGAGTTGGTGCTGATATTCACCATATTGGAGATGGAGGATATGGAAGAATGGCTGATCCTGAAAATATTATGTCTCTATCAATAGCTGTAAGAGGAAAAAGACATACATACTTTAAGATGGCTCAATCAATAAATAGATAGTAATAATTTTAAAGACAATAAATTTGAAATTTATTAAAATAGAACAATTATGGGCACATAGGAATATCATGTTAATTAAAAGGAGGTGTTATATATATGTCTTTAGAAGTAGTTGGGTCTTATAGGAATTCACGTTCAATAAAAGAGCAATATAAAACATATATATCTTATCATGCTGTTTTAATTATGAATGATGGAACTACATGTGATGGAATTATTGAAGGTATAGATGGAGATGAAATAATAGTATTAGTTGGCGAAGATGTTGTAATTGATGAAAAAGGGGATAATATGAATCGTCAACGTCCTATGGGAGGTAGGTTTAGAAGATTTAGAAGAAATAATTTTCCAATGGATGGGATTAATAGGATAGACTTAATAAGATATCCGTTTATTAATCCAATATATCCATATCCTTACCCATATCCATATCCATTTTTCCCTTATTAAAATAAATTTCTAATGGGGATTATTGGAATAGAAAAGTTATAGATTGTGGAAAAGATGATGCAAGAGGTTTATTTGCCACAATTATATTGATTTAAATATCTATATTTTAAATAAGTTAATTACAAAAGGGATATTTTCAAAAATGAAAATGTCCCTTTTGTCTATAGTCTGGCTGCATGATGCCAAAATGTATCATGAAGTTTTTATTTATTAACTTATTTTAATTTTTTAATTATAGCTTCTAGATCTTCAGATAAAGTCTTTGCAAGTATGAAGTCATTATCTCTTAAAGCTAATTCAATTTTTGTTTCCTTTAGTTTTTTCTTTTCTTCTATTTTTAAATAATGTTTATTAAAGTGATTAGCGTAAATCATTTCTTTAAAATGAGATATGTTTATTTTTCTAATTTTTTTATCTTCAATTAATAAAATATAATCCATACAGTTTGCTATAGTATAGAAATCATGAGAAACCATTAAAATAGCTCCCTTATATTTCTTTATAGCTTTTTCTAAAGCTAATTGTGAATATGTATCTAAATGACTTGTAGGTTCATCAAGAAGTAAGAAATCAGCTCCAAGCTCAGATATTTTAGCTAACTGAATTATATTTTTTTCCCCTCCAGATAAAGTTACTATCTTTTGATTAAGTAATTCCTCATCAAAATTATACTCTGTCATATACTCTTTAATATCATCATAAGTTTTAAAACCAATATCAAAGAATTCATCAAGTATAGTATTAGTATAATTTAATGTTTCTCCTTGAAGTTGAGATAAATAACCTATTTCTATATCCTCATTTAATTCAATAGAAGAATCATTGTTTTTAAATATTTTTTGGAATAAAGTAGTTTTACCTGTACCATTTGAACCAACAATAGCTACTTTATCAGTAGATTTAATTTCAAAGTTAACATTTTCTAAAAGAACTTCATCAAAAGCAAGATTAAAATCAGTAACCTTTAAAACAGTTTTATCTGTAACTTCATTAGAAGTAGAAAAAGCAATTTTAGGTTCTTTAATATCTACAAATGGAGCTTTAATTCTACGTTTTTCTAATCTTTCTTGAATTTTCACCCTAGCTCTTAAGGTTTTACCTCTAAATTGTTCTGCATTTTCAGTTGCTAAATCTCTTAGTCTATCTATTAATTCTTCATTTCTTTCAATTTCTTCTGTATCTGCAGCAGCAAGCTCTTGAAGTTCAATTTTTGTTTGAAGTAATGAGAAATTATAATCAATGTATCCACCATCAAACTCTTGAAGCTCCATATTTTCAAGGTGAATAATTTTATTAAAGCAATGATTTAATAAGTATCTATTATGAGTGATTACTAATGTTGTTCCCTTATGAGAATTAATTAAATCTTTAAGAGCATTAAGATTTCTAAAGTCTAAAAATACATCAGGTTCATCCATAATAAGCAGGTCTGGACTAGTTAGCATTGATTTAACTACTTGAATAAGCTTAAATTCTCCACCACTAAGTTCAGATATCATTAAGTTTTTATATTTAATTAATTCTATAAGATTAAGTTTTTTATCAATAAGATTTTCATAATCATCACCATTAATTGCTTCAAAGGCATCTAAAGCTTCTTGATATTTTTCAAGTAAAGTATCAATATCAGAAGATGTTTCCATTTCGGTACATATAGATGTTATTTGATCTTGTAGTTTAATAAAATCTTCTGCAAGATATTCAAAAACTGTAATTTCTTTTGTTTTATCTAATTCTTGGAATTGACGTACATAACCAATTCTGCAATTTGGATCAATTTCTAAAGAACCATCAAACATATATTTTTCAGGATCCATAATTATATCTATAAGAGTACTTTTTCCACTACCATTTGTTCCTATAAAGGCACAATGTTGACCATCTTCTAATGTAAAGGAAATATTATTATATAGATTTTTTTGAGGGAATGAGTAGGATAATTTATCAATTTTTATCATGTTGGTACCTCTCTTTTATCAGTAAAAAAGAGCCTATAAAAACAAGCTCCTTAATATTTATTGTCTTATTAATTGAAATTTCCTGTAGTAAATAGTTTTATTAATTATATTATTGATAGCATAACACCTTTTCTTACTAACTTCAATAATTTCATAATTGATAGTGAAGTCTAGTTTAGTTACAAATTTGAATAATTTTTCCTTGTAGCATTTTATCTTTAAGTAGTTTAAAGGTTCTAAAGTAATTGAGGTTAATGAAAGATAGATCGAAAGTGATTCCAATAACTATAGTAGCTACAGTATTATCAAT
>NZ_JBOFYU010000142.1:0-18371 GCF_051654825.1 Clostridium sp. | reverse complement strand
CCACGTCTTCTTGTCGCTTACTATTATATGTATTTATTGCAATACTAAAATTACTATAAATACATTTGTCAGATTCTTTAAGTTCAATATCTCTAGTCAAATTACCTATAATATTTACTTTGTTCATAATAATAACCTCCAATTTTTTTACTATTATGATTATTAACCAAACATACTTTCTTTAAACATACGTTCTTAATTAAATACAAATACTTAATGGTAATAAAACTATATAGTTTTCATCTAGACTATAAGCCGGTCTTTCTGGAATTAGCACTCCATTTTCACTTAATAAATTTAAGTATGGTTCTAATTGATCTAACATCTTAGAATAATAATCTTCTTGAGAAGTTTTTCTTAAAAAACTTAATTTTTTATCTTCTTCATAAACCATCATTACCTTACCTATAATTCTACATTTACAATGCATTAAATCATACATATTAAAATTTGAATTTAAAAAGAAGTTTTTATTTACATTTAGTACTATATGCTCATCATTGTGTAATAAAACTAAGTCACGAGTATCATTAGCGCAAATTCCATCTTTAATAACTTGAAGCAATTTTAATATACTTGTGTAGTTAAGAAGTCCTATTTTTTTATCTACCAATAAATTATTCAAAACATCTATATCATAACAATTTAATATATTAATTAATGCATCTAAATAACAGCATAGTGAAGTACACGTAACCTCGCCGTCCACTTCAATAAATTGACCTGCTGATATATTATCACCTAAGGTATCTATATTACTTACTTTTTTATACTCACTTAAACTATTTAATGTATTTACTATTTGGTTGTGAAATGAAAAAACTGCATTAATTTTCTTTATTTGCTCTTCTCTTCTTGTATATTCCCTATCTTCTATTCCTGCGTTATTTTCTCTACCATTTTGGTAATTATTATCTTCTGCAAAACTTTTACTTTTGTATCCATCATTTTCATTTCTTGAACATTTATTATCACTTGTATTATTATCTCTATTTAAAAGTCTTAAATTACCTGTTAAAGTTCTATCTCTAATGTTTGTTACCGTGTGAATATCTATGTATCCTTCAAGCAACATAGAATTCATATTTTTAACCAAATCTTCATCCATATATACAAATAAATCAACCATATTATCACTTCCATTACAATTATAATATAAGAAAAGGACTTACCTTTTTAGTAAATCCTTATAAATTATATGTTTTTTATTATAAAAATAAATTCTAATTTCTTTTTGCTTTGCCATTAACCCATGTCCAATAATGCTCATGAGGTATTCTAGAATGAATTTTAGAATTACCGTGATTATGAAAGTCTATATCCTTAATAGCTAGCCCATTAGAATCGTAAAATCTTCTTCGTATAAGCTCTCCTTCAGTATTAATTAAATCTATTGACCTTACCCCGTTAACCTGTATAGGTAAATCATCATTAATTATAATTTTATTATATTTTAAAGACTCAATTATTTCATTATCTTCCTTGAAGTATATTTTTTCTTCCTCGTAAAGCGCATTAATAGCTTTAGTATTATATGTTAATCTGTCTACTTTATATTCCTCCATATAAAACTCCTATTGCACTTAAATTTCATAGAAAAACTATGTGTAATTATTTATATAATACTATATGCAAAATATTTTATTAATGAACTAAAATTTAAATTTTTTAAATGATTATTTTATATAAATGAAAAGAAAAAGCATCCTTAATGAATGCTTTTATCTTTATAAATATAAACGTCCTTCTATTCGTCTTTCAAATCCAGTCCAATTTCCTTCATCTACATTTTGAGATATTATATCTATTTTATTTAAGGTTGCATCTACATAATCAGCATAATGAACTATAAAGGATTCTTGACTTTTAGGCTTTCTTGGAGAACCATATTCTAATTCTCCATGATGTTGAACAACTATTGCTTTCATTCTTTCTCTAAATTCTAAAGGATATAAATCTGGATTTTCTCTAAATGCCTCTTCCAGCATTGTTACACCAATTACTATGTGACCTTCCATTTCACCTTCAAGTGTATATCCAAATGGACCATCGTAATACATTTCTCTTGTTTGTCCTATATCATGTAACTTTGCACCTAAAATAGCTATTTCTTTATATCTGGCATCATATCTATGTGAAAACACCTTTGCTAAATACATTACATTTAATGTATGTTCTGCTAAACCACCTAAATAATTATGATGATGATATACTCCACCAATAGCCTTTTTAAACTTTTCTAAAAACTTCTCATTTTTAAAGAAATAATTATCTAGTGCTATAATTTCTTTGCTTTTAAATTCCATAGAGCTAAGTTCATTTAGCTCTGTCATAATATCATCAATGGGCCTATTTACTGAAGGTATATAGTCATAAATATCAAAATGTGAAATCTTTTTAAATCCCTCTATTTTAATAGGATTTCTATATGTTGCTTTTATATGTATTACTTCACCAACTTGTAGACTTTTATCTTCATCCTTTATTATAGCTTTTATTTCACCTGTTTTATCTCCTATATAAGCTGTTAAACTTTTATCTTCTCTTGATAAAATCTTTATTATCATAAGAGATGTTTCGATAGTTTTTTCTGTCATTACTTCTTTTAGATATTTACTTTTCATTAGATTTCTCCTTACTAGATTTTTACTTATTGTTTGCATTTTCTTTATAATTTATTTATTAAATATAATAAAAGGGTGCCTATAGCACCCTTTTATTTGCTTTTACCAACAGCAGCCTAATACTAATAACCATAATAATGGGAAGTATCCACAGCCTAAACCGCCGCAGCCTCCGCAACCTCCACCGAATCCGCAGCCTCCGCCACAGCCTCCGCCAAAGCCACATCCACCGCCGAATCCACAGCCTCCACCGCAGCCTCCGCAATTACAGTTACATCCACCACAAGGGTTGCAGCATCTGCAACTTCTTGTACAGCAGCTATTACAACATGATTTTCTTGACATGTGTATCAACTCCTACTCTTTTGTTTATAGTTTATATTATTCAAAGGAAGTAAAATTTGTTCTAGTTATTTTTTTGTTTTTTATCATTTACGAGTATATCTTTTAAAAGTCAAAAAAGTAGAATTTTTTTCTATATTATGGTATAATCATAGTGCAAAGGGGGCATGTATTATGGAAAAAAGAAATAGACTTGTAGCTCCAAGAAATGTTGTAAATACTAAGATGCTTTATAGTTTTTATATATTAAAAGAATTAGCAAAAGGTAATACAATTTTTGGAAATAAAGTTTTAGAAGTATTTAAAAATAAGTTTGAAAATTCACCTCTTCCATTTCCTGTTTCATCAAGTACTATTTATGAAACACTTTATGATTTAGAGTTAAAAGGATACGTTAAGAGCTATTGGGCTGGAGATGAGTTTTTAAATAAAAGAAATAAAAAAATATACTCCATAACTGATGATGGCGTATATTATTACAAAAATCATATTTCTGATTATGTTGATAATTTAAATAAAACCAAGTCCACACTAGACGTAATGATTGATATGTTAGTTAAGTAATTAACATATCAATCATTACTGTCTTTTTTTATATTTTCTATATAACACAACCTATCTAAAGTACTAAGAACATCTTTATAGCCACTTTTAATTAAATCATTATTATATAAGTCCTCATAGCTAAGCTTTTCTATATCTATCTTTAAAATCTTTTTATAGTTATCTCCATAGATCTTTACAACTATATCTTCTAAGCCAAGTTTTATTTTTTCAAACTCCTCTATATCTCCATATTTCCAATTAAAAATATCTTTATTTACCTTTTCTATAATTCCATATAGTTGATAAATATAACTTAATTCTTTTAATGAGTACTTATCACTTAAAGATGCTACTGCTTTCTGATATTCTTTACTTATTGGAAGAATATAAAGATAAGATGTTTTTTCTTTATCTTGAAGTGTACGTATACTTTGAAAAATTGCTGTGCAAATATCAAGTCTTACAACATTTGCATATGTACACATTTCCTTGATTTTATATCTTTCATCATATTTTCTATTTTCTTCATTAATTCTATACTGTTCCTTTATAGATTTTGAAGTAGTCTTTTTGCTGATAAAATAACTGAAGATAGCTCCTATTAAAGAACCAGTTACTATTGCTGTTGCTGAAATTAAAGTTGTAATTACATTATCAGGCACGTTACTCCTCCTTTTTTCTTTTGTAAGATTGTATTTAAGCTTATTTTATATAAACTTTATAATCCTCTTCTTTTAAATAAAATATAGGAAATTTCAAATCATAATTTCCCCAGATAGTTAAAGGATTTTTTATAAAATAAAATGTTATAAAAAACAATTCCCTAGTACATAGCTTTACAAAAAATGAAAGTAATTCTTTACTGTATATTTTAAAATATATATTATCTTTAGGTAAAGTTTCTCTTAACTTTAATAATATTTCCTTATCAATTGTATCTAATGCATCTAAAAGATTATTAAATTCAACATCATTTAACCTACCTAAATAAAAATCTACTATTACAAATTTATCTTGCTTTTCAAAAGCATTATAAAAGAAGTCAATTATATCTCTTTCCTTTTCCTCAAAAGGTAACTCCCTATTTACTTCTATAAGCTTGTTTTTAAAATTATCAAATCCATCTAAAATATTGTAAAATCTTATTTTTACATTTTCCTTAAATTCATTTTCTTTTAATGCCTCTATGTCTAAAAAGTCATTCATGAATTATCCCCCTTATTTTATTATTTTTCCCACTCCTCAACCTGTCCTCTTACCTTGCTAATTAAAGAGTTTAAATTGTCTGCTACTATTTCCTTTGAATCATTAAGTCTTTTGTTTTTTATAGTTTGAGTATATTTTATCACTTTATTATGATCATAATTCCAAACTTCTTGTATTTTACTTTTTTCTATATTCATAGATTATCACCTCATTATTATACAATTATTATTTGCGCAAATAAATTTTTTAAACAAAAAAATCTTAGCATTAGCTAAGATTTTTTTGTTTAAGCTTAGTTTTATGGAAACCTAATATATCGATATAAGAACTTGCCTCTCTAGTTCTTACAATATTATTACCATTAAATAAGTAAGCATATATATTGGTTTTACTTTCTGAGAAATTTTGAATTTTATAAATAAGAAGTATATCTTTATTTTTAACAATATCAAAACTACTAACTATTCTATTTAAATAATTTATTCTTTCTATTGAAGAAACTTGTATTACTTGGATAAATGAAGAAGTATTTTTTTCAGCTTTTATTTTATATAATAAATTTTCAACAGCTTGAACATCTTTTACTAAATCGTCTTCTATAGACATATAAAGAACTAACTCAGTTGATATTCCCTTTATGTCATCATAATCTCTCCAAAATATTTCTACATTTTTATTTTTTTCATTTAAACCATTTACTATAGATGAGTATCCAAGTACTTCTCCTACTGATACATAATAATCAGTTTCTTTTTTTAAAATAGTGTTTTTATCATCATCGTTTTTTAAGTTTAATCTTGAATAATTTCTTATTAATCCTTCAAAAATATTTAATAAATCAAATTTAAACATTTTATACACTCCCATTATATAGTTTATCTTTATGTTTACTCACATTATGTAAGATTACGTACTATTAATTTAATACAAATTAGGTAATTAATCTTTGAATAAGATTATTTTTATTATATCAAATTTATCTATACCATAAATTACATTTTGTTTACTTTTATAAATTTATTTCTACATAAATGTTTTTAACTTAATTTTGATTTTCACTTTCAAATATATTTTTTATTTTATACTTATTTACGAGTATATTATATAAAAGTATTCATTATGAAAAACAACCCAAATAGCAAAACCATTTGGGTTGTTTTTATTAAACTAATTTTTGTGCGAAAACGCCATCTAAATTAACTTTCTTTATTTTCTTTGCAATTTCTTCTTTATCTAAAGTATAAAGCCCTAATGCTTCCATTCTTTTAAAATATTCAGAACCTGCAAAAGTATATCTATTTTTTCTACCTTCCCTTGTATTTGCTTTTTCGTTTGCATAAGAAATTATATCTCCTATTGCTATTGAAGAAGGTAAAATAAGTAATGGTAATCCCATTAAAAGTCTAACTGCATTGTGACCTGCTAAGCTTCCAGTACAAATTGCTTCTGTATGACCTACAAATAATCCACTTTTCTCACCTGCACAGAATAAATTATCAACACCCTTAACCTTTAAATCGTTAGTTCTTGGTGCTACAGAAAGATATCTAATTGAATTTCCTTTACTTCCTGCATAAGGGTCTACATATTTAGCTTTTTCTAATCCTTTAATTTTTCTTAACTTGTGAAGCGGATAATAAGTTGTCATAAGCTTTGCATGACCTGTATCTAATAAGATAATATTTTCAGCAAATTCTTTTAATGCGTATTGTTGACACACCTTTGTGCTAAGTTTGTCATAAGTAATATCTTCTTTAGGAATTTCTAAAATTACTTTTCCAGTTGTGTTTAATTCATCAAGAATTTCTTTAGAAAGGCTTTCCTTTGCAAGCTTACATGATCCTGAAAACGCTCCTAGTACATCATCATTTCTTTCACCTTGAATATCTGAAATACCACATCTTTCACTTATACTTAATCTAGGACCAAAAGATGGACATCTTAAAATACACATAGAACATCCATTACCATATCTTAAACAATTACCCATAGGCCCTGTAGTTCCTGTAGTTTCTATAAATACGTCACCTTCTACATAAGAATCATCACTTAAGTAAATCCCTTTAATTTTCTTTCCTTCTAATTTGATATCAGTTACTCTACTTTCTGTAAAAATATTAATTCCCATATTTTCTAAATATTCATATACATTTCCTTCTATTATATTTACATCATATAATGTAGCATGTTTATGCCCAGGAAACTCTATATCTTTATGTCTTGCAGAATTATCAACAACATTAATTAAATCTCCAGCTCCCAGTTCTATTAACTCTTCAGAGGCTGTCCATCTACCGTTATTTCTCATAATTCCGCCAACATTACCAAGACCTAATAACAAATCTGTTTTTTCATATAAATAAACATCTGCTCCAGCTTTTTTTGCAGTAATAGCTGCTGCACATCCACTCCATCCTGCTCCAACAATTATAACTTTTATCATATAAATCTTCTCCCTTCGAAAACATTTCTAGGATCTGTTTGAGTTTTACAGAATCTCTTAACTCTATGACCTGAAAATCTTGCTGTACAACTTCCACATACGCCTTCTCCACAACACATTTTCACATTATTACAACATGATAAGCTTATATCTTCACGATTAAGTTCATCTAAATATTCGATAACCTTATAAGTTAATATATCTGCACCTGCAATGTGTATTAAAGATATATTTTTATCTCTAATTAATTTTTTAATTTCTGCTCTACCTTCTTCTGATAATTTCCCTTTATCTATTAAAGTCATTTCGATAGGAGTTATATTGTCAGATTTTAATAATTCCTCTACGTAAATTGAATTATAAGGTTCCTTATCTAAAATTAAATTAATATGATTACCATTACTAATTAACTTTTTAATAACAGGCATCATTGGAGCCATTCCAATCCCTCTTGCCATAACTACAACTTCTTGTTGTTTTTGCTTTAAGATATTTTTAATTCCAAAAACTCCATTCCAATAAGGACCTCTAATTGTAATTTCGTCTCCCTCATTTATTTCCAATAGCTTTTTAGTTTTAATTCCTCTAACTTCTATCATAATAGAAACAATATTATTTTCTATATTTGAATCCATTATAGATATTGGAACATCAAAATATACATCCTCATTAGTTCTTATAAAAATAAAACTTCCAGGCTTAACTAAATCAATTGCAAGTTTATGTGGAGCTTCAAATTTTATTAATAACACGTCTTCTTGGTATAAAGTTTTTTCTTTTACTAAACAGCTATAAGTTTTTCTCCCTGGCTTAGCTTTAGAACCATTGTATTTAAACTCTTGATAAATGCAAACTCCTTTCCAGTTTGAACAATCACAAAAGCAACTTCCATGTAATTGGGAGCATAAAATACATTCTCCGGACTCAGCTAAATGGCAGGGACAGTATTCACTTCCTGCATCTATACAATCTATTGCTTCTCTAAACATTTAGTCTCCTTCTATAAAATACTTACATAGTTATAAGTTATTTTAATTATTTAAATTTGTTACACATTTACCAATAGCAATCTTCGACTTTCTAAACCTTAATTTTTACATTACATAAATTTCAATGATAAACATCAACAAATTATTTTACAAAGCAAAAAAGCTCATAAAATGAGCTTTTTACTTAAAGATTATTCTTTTAAATTCTTCTTTTCCAATATTGCTATTGCTTATTAAAGGTGATTTGTATTTTTCTTGTTCTTTTTCCTTTAAAGAAATTTTTCCAACTACATCACCTTTTCTAATATCCACATTAGAGTTAAATACTTCAATTTCTATACTATCATTTTCCTTATATCCATAAATAAAGTCATCATCTTCTACTACGCTTCCTAAATTCATGAACCCTTCCTTATCTAAAACATCTTTTTTAGAAACTTTATCTAAAGTATTGCTTGCAACTATACTATTATATATTTTTTCTGTTTGCTTCCATCTATCTGTGCAATTTAATACAACCATTATGATGTTTCTACCATTATGATTTACAGATGAAACTAAACATTTACCTGCTTGCCCTGTATATCCTGTTTTTACTCCATTTGCATTAGGTATTTGATATAGTATTTTGTTAATATTATTATAATCTCTTGTAAATCCATATTTGTCTTTAGATATAGTTTTTTCTCCTACTATTTCTCTAAAAACTTCATTTTCCATTCCTTTAGCTGTAAGAATAGCAAGATCATAAGCTGATGAATAGTGATTTTGACTATCTAATCCATGTGGTGACTCAAAATGTGAATTTAAAATCCCTACACTCTTAGCAAAATCATTCATTATATTAGCAAAATTTTCTACACTCCCACCAATATCCTCGGCAATAGCTATAGCAGCATCATTTCCTGATTTAAACATTAATCCAAATAATAGTTCTCTCATTTTAATTTCTTCGCCAGCTGCATAACCCACTGTTGAACCCCTAATTGATGAAGCATTTTTACTGATGGTTACTTTTCTATCTAAATCTCCATAATTAATGGCTACTATTGATGTTAATATTTTAGTAGTACTTGCCATAGGAACAATTTCATATCCCTTTTGATTCCATAGTACTTCCCTTGATTCAGCATCAATTGCAATTGCATTTCTTGCTGTAACTCTTAAGTTGTCTCCAAGTGGTTTATTAAGATCAACATCATAAATATCGCAATTTTCTATATCGCTTTCGTTTTCAATGTTATCTTCTTCAAATGCTTTTACAGCACTAATACTTGGATTAAACATTAGTAATATTACTGTAAATATTATTAATTTTTTTACATATTTCATAAAATCACCCTCTCAACTAACCATCTAAAGCTAGTTTGCTCAAGAATAAAAAAAATAATCTTTTTTTAAGTAAAAAAATTAGATTATTTAAATTATTTATGGCAATACTATAGAATAGTTTGTTTAGGAGGATAATAATGGTTTTATTTCTAGTTATTTTATTTATTCTTTTTCTTTTATTTTGCCCAATACCATTAAAGTTTACAATTAGTGTAGATAATAATAACTATGTTATTAAAATATATAAACTAATTCTTATTTCAAATAAGGATGGCTTAATAAGAAAAATACTTATAAAAAGAGAAAAAAATAAGGATACCTCTGCAGATGATAACTTAAGCAAAGATAACGAGAGAAAAAAAGATGATAGCTCTACCCCCAAAAAGAAAAAAGAAAAAAATAAGAAGTTATCTCCACCTTTACTTATCAAAAGATTATATAAAAATAAATTTAAACCTAGATTTAAGTTTAAAGGCGATGTTGACTTTTCTTTAAGTGATGCAGCTAATACTGCCTTAGCTTATGGATTTCTCTCAAATTTAGAAGGGTTATTTTACTTTCTATTTTCGAGTATTTTTAAAGTTAAAAGATTAAACTTAAATTTAAACCCTAAATTTAAAAACGAAAATATAATAAATTTTACTATAACTAGTATAATTTGTTTTAATATTGCACAAATTATTAATATATTTTACTTAATACGTAAATCTTACAAAATTATTTAGGAGGTGGCCCTTTTAAAGGGGATAATTATGACGATTGAACATCCAGTAGAAAATTTAATGCGTAGTACAATGGAAAATTTAAGAGATATGATAGATGTAAACACAGTTATTGGGGAAGCTGTAGAAACTAAAGATGGTAGCTTTATAATTCCAATATCTAAGGTTACATTTGGATTTGCTTCAGGTGGAAGTGAATTTGCTAAAGAAGAAAATCATGATTCAAAACTCCCATTTGGTGGTGGATCAGGTGCTGGAGTTACAGTTAAACCTGTTGCTTTTTTAGTGGTAAGAGAAGATGCAGTAAGATTACTTCCTGTAGATAGTAATAATAGCTATGATAGACTTATTGATTCAATTCCTTCTATTTTAAATACCTTTAAGGGATTTTTTGATGATGTAACTAAGAAAAAAAATAAGTCACAAAAAGAACATATATGTTCATCATGTAATTGTAATATAGAAGAATGTCTATGTGATGATTCAGACTCATCATCTGTAAATATACATTAAAACAAAAAGCAGCTCATTTAATTGACTGCTTTTTATTTTAGTTCTTCCATTGCTTTATTTAATATTTCTATAGATTCACTTTGATTTTCTTCAGAATAAAGATCTAAGCAAGGTAGTTCTTTTAATTCCTTTAATCCAAATTGTCTTAAAAATTCTTCAGTAGTTCCTAGCAATATAGGTCTTCCTGGAACTTCCTTTCTTCCTACCTCTCTAATTAATTCTTTTTCAATTAATTTTTGTATTGCACTTTCAGATTTAACCCCTCTAATATCATCTATATCTACTCTTGTAATTGGTTGCTTATATGCTATTATTGCAAGGCTTTCTAGTGAAGCTTGAGATAAAGATTGTCTCTTATTTTTCTTTAGTAGCTTTTGAATATACTCGCTATTTTCTCCCTTTGTTACTAGCTGATATTCTCCATTAATAGAAATTAACTTTATTCCTCTATTATCATTTTCATACTCTCTTACAAGTTCAACTATTGCTTCTTCTATAGCCTTTGGCGGAACTTCAATATTATTTGATAAATCCCTTAATGATAAAGGATCCCCACTTGCAAATAGCAAAGATTCTATAATAGATTTAATTCTATCCTTTCTTGAAACTTCTTTAAATTCATACTGACTTGCTTCTGTATTATTCATTTGTACCTCTCCTTTTAACTAAAATATTTCCAAAACTTTCATCTTGGTAAATAGTAATCATTCTTAACTTAATTAATTCTAATAAAGCTAAAAATGTAACTACAACTTCTAGTTTACATTCACTTTCATTTATTATACTTTCAAACGAGAATATATTATCCTTTTTAAACTTCTCTAAAACATAATCCATTTTATCTTCAAGCTTATACTTATCTATATATATTTTTTTCTGAATTACATTTTCTACATTTTGCTTTAAGTAATAGCTCTCTATAATTCTATTATAAATATTATATAATTCAAGTAATGATATGTTTTTCAAGCTATCTTCTACAGGCTTTTTATCTAATTCCTCTTCTATTATTATCTCTGGTTTTTTAGAGTAAACTTCTCCTGAATTAACATACTTATCCTTGAAGAATTCTGAGACTAACTTAATTTTCTTATATTCTATTAACTTTTCCATTAAGTTCTTTTCAATATCCTCTTCTGATTCATCCACTACTTTAACCTTTGGAAGTAGCTTTTTAGATTTAATTTCTATTAATGTTGCAGCAACTACTACAAATTCAGAAGTTATTTCTAAATCCATTACCTTCATTTCATCTAAGTATTGCAAATATTGATTAGTTATTTTATATATTTCAACATTATATATATCCATTTCATGCTTTTTTATTAAGTGTAATAAAAGGTCGAAGGGACCCTCAAAATTTGCCACCTTTATCTTTGGCATTTCCATAATTATCATACCGCCTTTAGTATATTGAGTTAATATATAAATATAATATCAACTTTACTATAAAAGAACAAGAAAAAGTGAACTCCAAAGGAGTTCACTAATTATTAAATACCTTTTTTGAACATATTTTTCATATTAAACTTAAAGTTTTCGAAGAATCCACCAAGTTTAACATCTCTATCAGAATATAATTCTATTTCTCCAACCTTTTCTTCTCCTAAGTAAACTTCACATTTACCTACGATATCTCCAGCTTTATATTCTTTCTTTAATTCATCTAATACAACTTTCTTTTCAAGCTCTGCATTAGTTCCTCTTGGTAATACTACTACTAAGTCATCCTTAGCTTTAGCAATAAAGAATTTATCTGTTTGTCTGCTTAATGAAACATTTTCTACATCTTCATCCTTAGACATAAGTTTCTTTCCTTCAAATTTAGAGAAACCATAATTTAAAAGCATTCCTGCATCTCTATTTCTGATTTTATATGTAGGTGCTCCCATAATTACTGAAAGCATTCTTACGCCACCTTTAGTAGCTGTTGCACTAATACAATATTTAGCTTCTTCAGTATATCCAGTTTTTAAACCATCACAGCCTTCAAAGAATCTAACTAGCTTATTATGATTGACAAGTTCTATAGGTGCCTTTCTTCCTTCAGAAATTGTTTCCATATATGTACCTGAATATTTTAATATTTGTGGATGTTTTAATAATTCAACTGACATTAGAGAAATATCTCTTGCTGTTGATTCATGTCCTGGAGCAGGTAACCCATTACAATTTTTAAATGTTGTATTATTCATTCCAAGTTCTTGTGCTCTTTGATTCATCATTACAACAAAGTTTTCCTCTGTTCCACCTAAAAACTCTGCTAATGCTACAGCTGCATCATTACCTGAGGCAATGGCAACCCCCTTTAATAACTCTTCTACAGTTCTAATTTCTCCTGTGTCAAGAAGCATTGTGCTTCCACCCATTTTTTTAGCATTTTCACTACAAGTAACCTTATCTTGAAGCGTAATCTTTCCGCTATCTACGGCCTCCATAGTTAAAAGCATAGTCATTATTTTTGTAACTGATGCAGGAGCAAATTTCTCATCTATATTTTTCTCATATATTATCTTACCTGTTGTAGGTTCAATTAATATTGCAGATTTTGCCTCTACATCTATTCCTTCTTCATTAAAGACCTCAGTAGTCCATTCCTCATAAGTTTCTTCTGAATTGTCATATGGCTCTATATCTGCCTTTACTGGCATGCTTGTAAGTGTAAATAAAGCTAATGCTATTACAGAAATTCTTTTTATTAGTTTGTTTTTCATTTATATAACCTCCCTTCAAAGTTATTATTACCAATAAAAAGAAAAATATGATAAAAAGATTAAAAATCTTTTTATCATATTTCTTTGTTATTCTACAACATCATAAATTAATGGAATATTAGAATTAAAATCTTTATTAATATTAATATTTCTTAATATATCCTTCGTAGCCTTTTCTATTTTAGATTGGTCATTTGAATGAATGTATGCAAGAACATCCCCTCTATTAACCTTATCTCCTCTTTTTTTATTTAAAACTATTCCAACAGCTAAATCAATTATACTGTCCTTTGTTTCTCTTCCTGCTCCAAGATTCATAGCTATAAGTCCAAATGCTTCTGCATTTATTCTTTCTATATAACCATCTTCTTCACACTTAACTTCTACTATATATTTAGCTTCTTCAAACTTTGATATATCGTCAACTGGAGATTCATCACCATATTGAGCTTTAACGAATTCTTTAAGCTTTTCTAAACCTTTTCCATTTTGGATATTTTCTAGTAAAAGCTTTCTTCCTTCTTCAAAGTCCTTTGCTTTTTCTGCACAAACAAGCATATAGCTTCCTAAAGTTAATGTAAGTTCTAATAAATCCTTTGGTCCATTTCCTTTTAAAAGTTCGATTGCTTCTTTAACTTCTAGAATATTTCCTATGGCATATCCTAATGGCTGATCCATATCTGAAATAACTGCTATAGTTTTTCTTCCAACTGAAGTTCCTATATCAACCATTTCTTGTGCTAAAGATTTTGCATCTTCTGGTGTCTTCATAAAAGCACCATCACCAACTTTAACATCTAAGACTATTGCATCAGCTCCTGAAGCTATTTTTTTACTCATAATACTTGATGCTATTAATGATAAGTTATCTACTGTTGCAGTAACATCTCTTAAAGCATATAGCTTTTTGTCTGCTGGAGCAATATTACCAGTTTGACCTGTTAAAGCTATTCCAATATTATTAGCATTATTTATAAATTCCTCTTCAGTTAATTCAACTGAAAATCCTTTAAATGATTCAAGTTTATCAATAGTTCCACCAGTATGGCCTAGACCTCTCCCTGACATCTTTGCAACTGGAGCACCAACTGAAGCTACAAGTGGAGTTAAACAAATACTAGTTTTGTCTCCAACACCACCTGTTGAATGTTTATCAACCTTAACTCCATTTATAGAATCAAGATTTATTTTATCACCTGAATTAACCATTGCCATTGTTAAATTTGCAGTTTCTTCTTTATTCATCTTATTAAAGAAAATTGACATAAGTAATGCAGATGCTTGATAATCTGGTATTTTACTTTCTGTAAAACCTTTAACAAAGAAGTCTATTTCTTCTTTACTTAAGACTTCGCCTTTTCTTTTCTTTAAAATAATATCATACATTCTCATAAGTATATCCTCCTACTACTTAGTTATTTCACCTAAAAAGCTTTTTCCATCTATAGTGTTTTCAATATTAAAGTAATCTAAAATAGTCTTACCTATATCTGTAAAGCTATCTCTCGTTCCTAAGTTAGTAGATTTTACATTCTTTCCATAAACTATTACAGGAATATACTCTCTTGAATGATCTGTGCTGTCAGTTGTAGGATCACAACCATGGTCTGCTGTTAAAATTAATAAATCTTCATCATTCATTTTTGAGAAGAACTCATTTAATCTTCCATCAAACTCTTCAAGTGCATTACCATATCCTTTCGCATCATTTCTATGTCCAAATAACATATCAAAATCAACTAAGTTAGTAAATATTAATCCTTCTTTAACTTTATCCATAAAGTCTAAAGTTACATCTACACCATCCATATTATTTTTAGTGTGAACTGCTTCTGTAACACCCTTTTTATTGTATATATCTTCAATCTTACCTACAGCTACGACTTCCTTATTATCTTCTTTTAAGTATTCAAGAATAGTCTTTGAAAATGGATCTAACGCATAATCCCTTCTGTTAGAAGTTCTTTTATACTCTCCTGATTTACCTGTAAATGGTCTTGCAATAACTCTTCCTACTGCATTTTCACCAACTAACATTTCTCTAGCAACTTCACACATTTTGTATAGCTCTTCTAAGCTAATAACATCTTCATGAGCTGCTATTTGGAAAACTGAATCTGCTGAAGTATATATTATTGGATAACCAGTTTTAACATGCTCATCACCTAATTCTTCAATTATTGCAGTTCCTGATGCTACACAATTTCCAATAATGTTTTCCTTGTTAACCTTTTTTAAGAATTCATCTATTATTTCTTTAGAGAAACCATTTGGATATGTATTTAATGGCTTCTCTAATATAACTCCACCTATTTCCCAGTGCCCTGTTACTGTATCTTTCCCCATAGATCTTTCACTTAATCTACCATAAGCTGCTGTAGTTTCTAAGTCACTATTTAGTGTTTTAACACCTTCTATTTTTCCAAGACCTAACTTTTCAAGGTTAGGTAAGTTTAATTTTCCACAAGCTTTATAAGTATTATCTAACGTATGACTTCCCACATCACCATAAAGATCTGCATCTGGTAAAGCTCCTACACCTAAACTATCCATTACTACTAGTATTACTCTTCTCATTGTATAAACTCCTTTCAACTATAAAGCCCCTAAATTATATTATTATTATGCTCTAGGATGGGAATTTTTATAAACTAAATTTATTTTATCATTATTAATGATTTCATAATAAGTATCCATATATGTTAAAACCTGATTTCCTAAGAGTTTTTGAACAGCCCTAACATTTGCTCCATTTTGTAATAAATGAACTGCAAAGGAATGTCTAAAAGTATTTAAATTAACATCTTTTTTAATTCCTGCTTTGTGAGAGTATTCCTTTACTATTCTCCAAACACCTTGTCTTGTTAACTGATTCCCATTTAAATTAACAAATAAATTATCAACTCCAGCAGATGCAACTTGATCTCTTATTTTAAAATATTCCTTTAAGGCTTCTACTGCGCTTCTTCCAATTGGTATTAATCTTTCATAATTTTTATTATCATGACATTTTACAAAGGATAACTCTAAATTAATATCCCAAACCTTTAATCCAATTATTTCTGACACCTTCATTCCTGTAGCATACATTAACTCAAGTAAAGCATTGTCACGAATACCTTTATTACAATCCTTGTCTACTATTCTTATAATGATGTCAACTTCTTCTACCGTTAATATTTCTGGTAACTTCTTTGTTGTTGAAGTACTTTTGTAATATATTTTTGGAATTTCAGTAACTACCTTTTGATCCTTTAAATAGTTATAAAAGCTTCTTAAGCTAATTACTATTCTATTTATAGATCTTTCTGATTTTCCTTGACTTAATAAGTGTTGTATATAGCCTAATACTGATACATTATCAGTTTCATTTATGTCCATATTTTTACTATTCAAATATTTAACATATAAATTTACATCAGTAACATAGGCATAAACCGTATTTTCACTCTTGTGATTTTGTAATAAAGACTCCTTATAATCATTCACTATTTCTTTCATAATTCTCCCCTATCCTATTTATATTATTAATTCGACAAATAATTTATATTCCCTTCTTATTCTCATTGGATTATGCCATTTTATAAACTTTTGTTATTATTAATTTTATTAGCCCTGGACAAATATATGCTTCAATAATAGCACCTACTATAAAAAGAGCAAAAAGAACTGCAAATTTAGTTAACAAATCACTTGTTATTATTCTATTAGTATTTCCTCCATAAAAGAATTTATCTTTCAATTTTTTTGAAGAAATTTCTAAAGAAATTATACTTATACCTATGAAAAAAGGTATATATATTATATTTTGAGGTAAAACAGAACTTAATGCTAGCCATATACCCTTGCCACTAAAGGTAGTAATTAAAAAGCTAAAAGTATATCCTAATGTAAATCCTTTAATTAAATCTATAATTAATATAAATGGACTTCCAAAAACAGTTAAGCCTAAAGCAACTATTAAAACTATCATTAATAAATTCTTCTTTAAAACATCTAAAAACAAAGCATTATTTGATACTGGATTTTCTATTGTCTTATTTAAAAAACTTGAAAAATAATTAGATAAATCTGTTGCATCAGTTACATTCATATATTTTATTGTATAAGCACCTAAAACAATACCTACAAAGAAAAAAACTAAAACTAATATATAAAGCAACTTGTTTTCTCTTAAATTAGAATTTAATTTGTTAATTATGTTCATTTTCATTCCCCCTATATAATCACTATAAAACATACTATGTTTAGTTTTTGCACATTATTCATAAGGGAATATATGTAACTTAAATTTTTATAAAAAAAAGACCAATTAAGGCCTTTTTTTATAAATAAGCTAATGAACATATAGTTTTTGCATCTATAATTTCACCTTTTTTAATCATATCTTTTAATTCACTTAATGAAATTATCTTTACATTTGTAAATTCATCTTCATCACAATTTTTATTTCCCTGAATTAAATTAGTAGCTTTATAAAGATATAGGATTTCATTACAAAAACCTGCTGCTGGTGCAATTTTACCTAAGTATTCAATATTTAAAGCCTTATAACCTGTTTCTTCTTCTAATTCTCTTATAGCAGCTAATTTATGATCTTCATCCTTATCAAGCTTACCTGCTGGAATTTCTAAAGTTACACTATCTAAAGCTTTTCTAAATTGCTCTACTAATATAATATTTTCATCATCCTTAAAAGCAATTATAGCTGCTGCACCTGGATGCTTAATTACATCTCTAAAAGCTTCCTCACCATTAGGCAGTTCCACTTTAACCTTAGTATATTCTAAATAGCTGCCTTTATAAATCAATTCTTCACTTAATTGTTTTTCTATTAAATCCATTTCATTTACTCCTTCAAAATATTAATTTACTTTCATTATAGCAAATTTTTTCTTTTATTTTATATCATTTACGAGTATATTATTTAAAAGCATTTT
>NZ_JBOFYU010000141.1:0-1890 GCF_051654825.1 Clostridium sp. | reverse complement strand
AAAGATTATGTGGTTATTATAGCAAAGAGGATACACCTGTTCCCATTCCGAACACAGAAGTTAAGCTCTTTAGCGCTGATGGTACTTGGGGGGCAACCTCCTGGGAGAGTAAGACGTAGCCACGTAATCTTTTTTTGTGTACAAACTAAAAAGAGTAGCAATGTAGGATTATAAATACATTACTACTCTTTTTACGTATATAAATTATATTGACTTTAAAACTAAGGATAAGTGCCTCAAAATATAATTAAATCAATTATCAAAAACTAAAGTTTTAACTAAAGCAAAAAATTCTCTGGTATAGTATGTAGGCATAAATTGAGGTAATGATTTGCTTGAATAGAAAGTTACATTTTTATAGTTATTTCTTTTTGCTATAATGGAGCTTCTAAAAGTATGAAAATCAGTTGTAATGACTTTTATATTTAGATATTCTATTTGAATAGAACTATGATTTTCTATTTTTTCTTTAGAATAACTAAAATTCTCAAATGTACTAGTAGATTTATCTTCTATTATGATTTTATCTTCCCTTACTCCATTTTGAATCAAATAGTTTCTCATAGCAGAAGCTTCTGATATATTTTCTCCATTGCCTTGCCCACCAGATACGACTATGTATAAATCATCATTAGTATCTTCTAAATAATCTAAGGCTGCATCTAATCTTCCTTTTAATGTAATACTAGGAGTTGATCCTTTTACAGAGGCACCTAATATAATCATATAATCACAATTAGAGCTAACATTGTAATTAGGATAAAATATAATAAATACTTCTAGTACTAAAAATATTAAAATAGATGCAACTGTAGAATACTTAATCAATTTATGTAATAATAATAATTTTTTTATGTGATTTTTTAGAAAGCCATAAAGAATTAATATAGCGGCAATAAATATAAAAAAAATGCTAAATGATAAACCACCATAAACTATTTTTAAATATATATAATATGATATTAAAATGAAACTAATAAAAAAGTACATGAACACCTCCAAAATATTTTATACAATATTATATTATCATAACCAAATAGGTAAGGCGTATTATGATTATAAAATTCAAATTGAATAAAATTATATTTTAATGTAATAAAAATACTATATATGGGAAGTTTAAATATATACAATTAAATAAAATTTAAATTAGTATAGTAAGGAGGAGTATATAGCTATAGATAATATATAAATATAGAGCAAATAGTTATAGCTGTATAATAATATGGATAATTTAAGAGAAATGAGAAATAAGCTGGATAATGGTAAGTATAATTTGACCCTAGAAGTATCTGAAGCTGCATATTTTGCAACTTATGATAATGTAGATTTAAAATCAGGTGAAGAGTTAGTAAGAAATTACTTAAGAGGAAGTTCAGATGACGCTTGTTTTAACAATATAGAAATAAAATATAATGAAAATAGACACACAGTAAAGATTACAGCAGAATTAGAATATGACAAAGATATACATCGTGACTACTCAAATAGAGGTAAATTAATGTAGAATTCTACTTTAAAAAGACTATATTTAAGGTCGAGTAAATTATATGTATTTAATAAAATAAATAAAAATACGTAAAAAGTTTTAAAAAATGTATTGACCAATTAAAATGTAGATGGTATAGTATTACTTGTCCTTAAGAAAAGGGCAAACGACTTATAAAAACTTTAAAAAATAAAGTTGACAAAGTAAATATACTTTGTTAAACTAAATGAGTTGAAACAAATAGAAAAGCGCCAATATGGTTGCTTAAATGAACTTTGAAAATTAAACAGTAGGTTAATTTATATAACATAATTCTTATTAAGAATTAAACACAAACAACCAAGCCAGATATTCAGATAATGATTAGCTGAGCGATGGACAACTTTTATTTGAGAGTTTGA
>NZ_JBOFYU010000140.1:0-13957 GCF_051654825.1 Clostridium sp. | reverse complement strand
GGTAAATTTGAAATAGAAGAGTATATTTCAGGTGATATGTATCATGTTGATGGAATTTTTGATGGTGAAAAGATAATTTTCATAGTGGTGTCTAAATATAATACTGGGTGTTTGGAATTTAAGAATAATAAACCACTAAGTAGTTATATTATTGGAGAAAATGAATTAAGACTTAAAATAGTTAAAGAAGCAAATAAATTATTGACTGGAATGATGAAGAATATTAGAAGTTCATTTCATATAGAGTTTATAGTGGAAGGTGATGAAAGAATTGTTTTATGTGAAGTTGCAAGTAGAACTGGTGGTGCACTGATTAGTAAAACAATAGAAATGAAGTATGGAGTTACGTTAAATGAATACTCTTGTCTAATTCAACTTGATAGTGAAAATAGGTTAGAAATTGATATTAAAGATAAAGCTTATGGATTTATATTAATACCTCCTATAAATGCTATATTTAAAGGTGTTACAGATGAGTTTTACGAAATTACAGATGAGTTAGATTACTATGAGTTAAAAGCTAATGTTGGTGAAAGATATGAAAAAGGTAAACATAGTTCTGATTATGTTTTAGGCTGTGTGCTTTCAGCAAAAAATGAAAATGAACTTGTTGAAAAGATTAATAAGTTAAATAAAACTATATTAAATACATTTATTTGGCATGATGAGGTGATTTAATATTAAGAAAAATAATGAGAATAAAATATGGTTTTTATTGGCACTTGCTTTAAATAGTTTAGGAAGTAATTTTTATTATATAGCATTACCACTATTAGTTTTTAAATTATCTCAGTCAGCGGCAAGTATGGGGTTAATGGGGATAATTGAGGTATTACCAATTATAATTTTAGGGCCATTTATAGGAGCTATAATAGATAAATCAAATAAAAGAATTATCTTAATATGTTCTACAATTGTACAGATTATAGTAATTATTTTTATATTTTTTGTTGGATATTTTGAACAATCAAGTATGTATATTTATATACTTGGTGGGATAATTGCTATAAATGTTCAAATTTATAAGGTTTCAATTTTTTCAATCACTCCATATGTATATGGTGAAAATTTAAAAGTTGGTAACGCAAAAATATCATCAATTACTACAATTACAGAACTATCTGCCCCATTTATAGCATCATTGATAATTTTAATGACAGGAGTAGAATCAATATTTATATTTAATATTGGTACATTAATTATATTTGGATTTATAATTTATAGAGAAATTAAAATAGATGAAGAAAAGAAAAAATCAAAAATAGGTGTATCAAATATTATAAAAGATGTTAAAGATGGATTTATGTATATATTTAATATTAGGGCTATAAGAGTATTAGTTATAATAGTTGCATTATCAAATCTAGCAGATGCAGGATTAATTCAATTATTGATGTTTTATTTAGGTAATGACTTTGGTCTAGGTGATAGTAAAATTTCATTCATAATAGGAATATCTGGAATAGGAGCTTTTATAGGAACGTTCGTTCCACAAAGATTTAAAAATTTAAAGTTAGCAAAGATGCTTTTTTATGGGTTAATTATAAATAACATTGGGATACTATTTTTGCTAATAAAATCATGGATTATGGTAGGAGTTGCACTATTTATATGTAATATTGGAGCAGTAATTTATTTAATAGCTCAAAATACAATTATTCAAACTATTGCAGAAAAAAATATGTTAGGTAGGTTAAATAGTTCAATTAAATTATTAACTCAAATAACAAAACCAATATCATTAGCTATATTAATGTTTACTGCAAATAACTTTGGATCATACAAAGGAATTTTGATAAGCGTATTATTAACAATTGTTACGACATTTGTAATAATTGTTTCTAGAATTTATGAATATAAATTTGATAAAGTGGAGGAATTTAAAAATGAAAATTGCGATAATAAATCACTTCTCTCCTCTTAGGGTTAATTATGAAAAGGCTTTAAAGGAAAAAAAATTAGATATACATTTTTTTACTAAAGAAAAGTTCAGAAAAGATTTCAGCCTAATGTACGATAAAGTTTATAGTTATGAAAATTTAGATTTTGATGGTAACTTGATTTCTGATATAATAATTGAGCATGAAAAAGAAAAGTTTGAAGCAATAGTTGCGACATACGAGTATGATATCGAAAGGATTGGAGTTCTTAGAGATTATTTAAAAATTAATGGACAGAATGGTAAAAGCTCTTTTCAATTTAGGGACAAGTATTTAATGAAAGATGCTCTTAAAGATAGTATTAAAGTTCCTAAATTTGAAAAAGTTAATTCTGTATTAGATATTGAAGATTTTATTAAAAAGAATGATTTTCCAGTTGTAATTAAGCCAAGATTAGGAGCAGGATCAATAGGTGTTAAGGTAGTTAGATGTAGAGAGGAGTTAAGAAATTATTATAAAAATAACAATATATATAATTTGATGATTGAAGAGTTTGTAGATGGGGAAATGTACCATGTTGATGGACTTTATAAAAGTGGTTGTATTTTACTTAGTGTTCCATCTAAATATATAAATACATGTTTGTCTTTTGAACAAGGTAAATACTTAGGATCTTACATGCTAGAGAAAAGCAATCCTAAGTATGATAAATTAAATGAAAAAGTAAAGATTGTATTAGATTCTATTGAAACACCAAAACATGCAATAGCATTTCATGTGGAGTTTTTTATAGACTCTAATGGAGAAGTTGTACTATGTGAAATAGCTTCAAGAATTGGTGGAGGAATGATACAAGAGGCTATAGAATATTCATATAATATTGATTTACTTAGTGAATCTATTAAAGGGCAAATTTTTTTATCATCTGAATTAGAAGTAGATTATAAAAAAATGAAATACTCTGGATGGGTTATAATACCACCTAAAAAAGGTACTTTAAAGGATATACAAATAGCAAACTTCGATTGGATTAAGGATGTATATTTTAAAGAAGAAGATATAAATAAGTATTTTGAGGGAGCAGACTGTAGTGTTGCATCAATAGTTTCGTATGTTGTATCGGGTGATAATCAAGATGAGATTATTAATAGAATTTCTGAATTAGTTGAATGGCAAAATAATAATACAGTTTGGGAGAATTAATGAATATAGAAAAGTCCATTTAATGGAAATGAAAGTGTAGACATAAAAATTAAGTAGAATCCTAAGTCAGTAGTAAGTGACTTAGGATTTTGTCATTTAGAAATTAAAAATATCATAAGTATAGTAAATTTATGAATTGGGACCTATTATTTGGGCGATATCTGAAAAATTAAAAGAAGTAATATCGATATTACTTCTTTTAAATATAGATCATAGATTTTGGGAAAGTTATTTAATGTTAAAATATTTATTTAAAAGTAATCGATACTAAGTGATAATAAATGATAATAAAAGTATTGAAAAATGTTAAAAAAGTGATAAAATGATATTAAAGAGAAGAAAATTTGGAGTTGATAAAATGAGTGATCAAATTTTTATGGAAGAAAGATTAGATAAAATATTAGAAATCATAAAAAATGAAGGAAAGGTTTTAGTAAAGGAATTAAGTGAAATCTTTAATGTATCAGAAGGAATGATTAGAAAAGATTTAAAAAAGTTAGAAGGAACTGGAATAGTAAAAAGAACTTATGGTGGAGCTATTTTAGAAAGAAAGATTTTACATAATGAAAATTTAACATCAAGAGTAATTACTGATATAGATGAAAAAGAAGAAGTAGCAAAAAAAGCGTTAAATTGTATAGAGGATGAAGATATTATATTTTTAGATACAGCAAGTACAAATTATACATTAGCTACAATGCTTGCAAATATTAATAAAAGAGTTACTGTTATAACCAATATGAATAGAATAGCTAGCCTTTTTGATAAAAATTCTTTAGTAGATGTAATATGTATTGGTGGAAGTTACAATAAAAAACTTGGAGCTACTGTAGGGGCTAGTGCTATAGAGGAAATTAAGAAGTTTAGAGTAGATAAAGCATTTATAGGTGTAGCTGGGGTGAATATAAAAAATAATTTTGTAAGCAACTTTAATTTAGAGGAAGCTAATACAAAAAAAGCAATTATAGCTTCAAGTAAAAAATCTTATTTATTAATGGGTAATGAAAAGTTTTATGTAGATGGCGCTTTTAAGTTTAGCGGACTTGAAGATATAGATTATATAATTACAGATGAAAAGCCAGAGGATTCAATAGAGGAGCTATTAAAAAAATATAGTTTAGAAATAATATATTAACATTAAAATATAAGCAAAAGAAGGAGAGCGAATTATGATAAAATTTATAGCAACAGATATGGATGGAACCTTATTAAATAGTAATAATGAGATACATCAGGAGTTTTATGAAGTTTTTGAAAAGCTTAAGGAAAAGGATGTAGTTTTTGCAGCTGCAAGTGGAAGGCAATACTATAATTTATTAAAAAGATTCGATAATATTAAGGACAATATGATGTTTATAGCTGAAAATGGAACATTTGTAGTGTATAAGGGAGAAGAAATATTAGTCAATTCATTAGATAAGGATATAGCCTTAGAATTAATAGAAATTGGTAGAAATATAAAGGACTCATATATTATTTTATGTGGTAAAAAAGCAGCTTATATAGAGAAAACAGATGAAAGATTTATTAAAGAAACTGAAAAATATTATGAAAGATATGAAATTGTTGAAGACTTAACTAAGGTAAATGATGATATCTTAAAAGTAACTATTTGTGATTTTGCTGGTTCAGAACAAAATAGTAATAATCATTATGATAATTATAGAGAATCATTACAAGTAACAGTTTCAGGACAAATTTGGCTTGATATAACAGCTAAAGGAGTAAATAAAGGCGTTGCAATAAATAAGATTCAAGAAATATTAAATATAAAATACGAAGAAACTATGGTATTTGGTGATTATTTAAATGATTTAGAAATGATGGGAAGTGCTTATCATAGTTATGCAATGGATAATGCCCATGATGAGTTAAAGAAAGTAGCTAGATTTAAAGCTAAGAGCAATGATGACAACGGAGTTGTACATGCTATAAAAGAAATAATGAAATTTTAAAATAACGAAGGTATAGTTAAGATTATACCTTCGTTATTTTAGTTTTTTAATTATATTAGATAAATTAAATACTGATTGATCTAATATTTTAAGATCCTCATCATTTAATGTTGATATTTTTAGTAAAAGAACATCTTTAATTTTTTGCTTTTCAGCTTCAAATACTTCTATAGCTTTTGGTGTTAATTCTACTAGTAAAACACGTCTATCATTTGGATCTTCATATCTAACAACTAAATCTTCACGAATTAATTTATCAATTATAGGTGTCATATTAGATTTTGAAATGCATAAATGCTCTGCAACCTTAGATATAGGTAAAGAACCAAAATGTGCAAGGGAAAATATAACCTTAACATGTGATGGTGGCATAGGAAGCCCTTTTACCATTTCGTCCTTATTAAAAGTTTTTGCATTTAAGCGTAATAATAAATTAAAAAGATCATCAGAAATTTTTGCTAAATTTTTAGTGTCCATATAAAGAATCCTCCGTAAGTTAATATGTAGAAGATTTAGAAAAATACCTTCTTACATAAAAATATTATAAACTAATTTTTTTTAATGCACAATAAAAAAGTTATTGACTTATAATAGTTATGAAAATATAATTAATATTAAATCATAATTAAATAATTAACAACGGAAGGAGAAAAGTAATGTTTAAGCTAATTAAATATTTAAAAAAATCTACTTTTTCAATTTTAATTATTGTTGGGCTATTAGTGGTACAAGCAATTTGCGACCTTTCATTACCTGATTATACATCTAATATAGTTAATGTAGGTATTCAGCAAAATGGTATTGAAAATGCAGTTCCAAAAGTAATTAGAAAAAGTGAAATGGACAATATAAAACTATTTATTGATGGCGAAAATAAAAAGACAATTGATGATAATTATATTTTATTAAGTAAGGATTCTTTATCTACTAAAGAGTATGAGGATTATTTAGAAAAATATCCAGAACTTAAAAATGAAGAACTTTATATGTTAAACACTAAAGATAAGAACATAATAGAAAATTTAAATTTAGTATTCGCAAAACCAATGCTAGCTTTATCTGGATTAACACCAGGAAGCGATGGGGAAAAAGCAATAAAAGCAGAAATGAGTAAAAACCTTCCACAGGGAGTTACTATTCCAGAAAACACTACAGTAATTGAATTATTTAAAGAAATGCCAAAAGAACAATTAAATAAAGTTACGGAAGAAATAAATAATAAATTTAAAGATATGCCTGATAGCATAATAGTTCAATCAGCAATATCTTTTGTTAAAAATGAATATACAGCAGTAGGATTAAATATTGAAAGTATGCAAAATAAATATATTTTATATACTGGAGCAGTAATGGTAGGGATAGCATTACTAAGTATGGTAGCTACTGTTAGTGTAGCATTTATAGGAGCAAGAGTTGCAGCAAACTTAGGTAAGGATTTAAGAGGAAAAGTATTTAAGAAAGTTGTGTCATTCTCAAACACTGAATTAGATAAGTTCTCAACAGCATCACTTATAACCCGTAGTACAAATGATATACAGCAAATACAAATGCTTATGGTAATGCTTTTAAGAGTAGTCTTTTATGCACCAATACTTGGTTTAGGAGGAGTTATTAAGGTAATTAATACAGATACTTCTATGGCTTGGATTATAGCAGTAGGTGTAGTAGCTATTTTATCATTAGTTTTAGTATTATTTGCTTTAGCAATGCCTAAATTTAAGGCAGTTCAAAAACTAGTTGATAAGGTTAACCTTGTAACAAGAGAAATTTTAACTGGTATGCTTGTAATTCGTGCCTTTAGTACTCAAAAGCATGAAGAAAATAGATTTGATAAAGCAAATAAAGATTTAACTAAAACAAATCTTTTTGTTAATAGAACAATGGCAATAATGATGCCAACTATGATGCTTATTATGAATTTAATTACTATCTTAATAGTATGGAATGGATCACATGCAGTAGATTCCGGTACAATGCAAGTTGGTAATATGATGGCATTTATTCAATATGCAATGCAAATAATAATGTCATTCTTAATGATTTCAATGGTATCAATAATGTTACCAAGAGCTTCTGTTTCAGCAGGACGTATAGATGAAGTATTAAAAACAGAGTTAGTAATAAAAGATTCAGAAAAAGTAACTCACTTTAATAAAGATAAAAAAGGTATATTAGAATTTAAAAACGTATCATTTAGATATCCAAATGCAGATGAAGATGTTTTAAGTAATATTACTTTTACTGCTAATCCAGGTCAAACAACAGCATTTATAGGAAGTACTGGTAGTGGTAAATCAACTTTAATAAACTTAATACCACGTTTTTATGATGCGACTAATGGTGAGATATTATTAGATGGCGTTAATATTAAAGATGTAAGTCAACATGAGTTAAGAGAAAAGATAGGTTATGTTCCTCAAAAGGGAATATTATTCTCAGGAACTATAGATAGTAACTTAAGATATGGTAAAAAGGATCTTTCAGATGAAGAACTAAGAAAGTCAGCAGAAATTGCACAAGCAATAAGCTTTATAGAAGAAAAACCAGAAAAATTTGATACAGAAATATCTCAAGGTGGTACAAATGTATCAGGTGGACAAAAGCAAAGACTTTCAATAGCAAGAGCAATAGCTAAAAATCCTGAAGTTTATATATTTGATGATAGCTTCTCAGCTCTTGATTATAAAACAGATATAGCCTTAAGAAAGGCATTAAAATCAGAAACATCTGATAGCACAGTGTTAATAGTAGCTCAAAGAATAAGCACAATACTTCATGCAGAACAAATTGTTGTTTTAGATGAAGGAAAAGTTGTTGGAGTTGGAACACATGAAGAACTTCTTAAAAACTGTGAAGTTTATAAGCAAATAGCTTTATCACAACTTTCAAAGGAGGAGTTAAATCATGAGTAATGAAAGAAAAAACAAACCTGGAAGAGGATTTGGTGGACACGGACCTATGGGTGGAGCCATGGGTGGTGGAGAAAAGGCTAAGGATTTCAAGGGAACTATGAAAAACCTTATGAGATATTTAAAGCCTTTTAGTATAGGAATTCTTATGGTTATCATATTTGCTGTAGGAAGTGCTACTTTTTCAATAGTAGGTCCTAAAATTTTAGGAAAAGCCACTACAGAGATATTTAATGGAATAGTAAGTAAGATATCAGGATCTGGTGTAGGAATTGATTTTGATTATATTTCAAGAATTATGATTATATTACTAGGCTTATATATAGTAAGTGCATTATTCTCATATGTTCAAGGATTTGTAATGTCAGGAATATCACAAAAGGTATCCTTTAACTTAAGAAAAGAAATATCAGAAAAAATAAATAGAATGCCTTTAAGGTACTTTGATTCAAGAACACATGGTGAAGTATTATCAAGGGTAACAAATGACGTAGATGCAATAAGTCAAAACTTAAATCAAAGTATGACTCAAGTTATAACTGCAGTTACAACGCTTATAGGGGTATTAATAATGATGTTCTCTATAAGCTGGATAATGACATTAATTGCATTACTTATACTTCCTATATCAATGATATTTATATCAGTAGTAGTAAAAAAATCACAAAAATACTTTAAAGAACAACAAGAATACTTAGGTCATGTAAATGGGCAAGTAGAAGAAGTATATGGTGGTCACAATATAGTAAAGGCATTTAATGGGGAAGAGGAAGCTGCTGCTGAATTTGATAGATTAAATGATACTTTATATAAATCAGCATGGAAATCACAGTTCTTATCAGGAATGATGATGCCAATTATGACCTTTATAGGTAACTTAGGTTATGTAATGGTATCAATTGTAGGTGGATATTTAGCAGTTAGAAAGACTATTGAAGTTGGAGATATACTTTCATTTATTCAATATGTTAGAAACTTTACTCAACCAATTGCTCAAACAGCTCAAGTTGCAAACTTAATGCAATCAACAGCAGCTGCTGCAGAAAGAGTATTTGAATTCTTAGAAGAAGAAGAAGAAGTTCAATTTGCTGAAAATCCAGCTAGTGTAGACGGTATTAAAGGTGAAGTATCATTTAAGGATGTTCACTTTGGATATAGTGAAGATAAAATTATAATAAATGACTTTACGGCTAATGTTAAACCAGGACAAAAGGTTGCAATAGTAGGACCAACTGGAGCAGGAAAAACTACAATGGTTAAGCTATTAATGAGATTCTATGATGTAAATAGTGGTGAAATATTTATAGATGGAAATAATATTCAAGACTTTAATCGTGATGATTTAAGAAGTATGTTTGGTATGGTTCTTCAAGATACATGGTTATTTAACGGATCAATTATGGAAAATATAAGATATGGTAAATTAAATTCTTCAGATGAAGAAGTTATTAAGGCTGCAAAGGCTGCCCATGTTCATCATTTTGTTAAGACTTTACCTGATGGATACAATATGGTTTTAAATGAAGAAGCTAGTAATGTTTCTCAAGGTCAAAAGCAATTATTAACTATAGCTCGTGCAATCTTAGCAGATCCTAAGATATTAATATTAGATGAAGCTACAAGTTCAGTTGATACTCGTACAGAAGTATTAATCCAAAAAGCAATGGCTAACTTAATGGAAGGAAGAACAAGCTTTATTATTGCCCATAGATTATCAACTATAAGAGATGCTGATTTAATTTTAGTAATGAAGGATGGAGATATAATAGAACAAGGTAACCATCATGAATTATTAGAAGCTAATGGATTCTATGCATCATTATACAATAGCCAATTTGATGATGTAGAAGCTTCTTAATTAGATATTATAAGACAGTACTAAGGTATAGAGTATAGAATAAATAATAAAATAAAGAAAAGGCAAGTAGTAAATATAGTTTTACGAATTGCCTTTTTCTTTTTAGTTAGAAGAATTTTTATATAAATAATAAGCCCCTTTAGTAGGAGAAACATCATCATAAATAAATTCTTTTACATTTATATGTTCATTTAAATATCCTTCAAATGCATTTTTAACAAAGATAGATTTTCTGATAACGCTTCCAACTAATCCAATTTTACATTCATCAAATTCAAGCATTTCAAATACTCTTGCTGTTGTTTTAGCTATAGCAGTTCCTTCTGCTTTTAAAAGATTAATAGAGAACTCATCTCCATTTTCAGCATACTTAGAAACTAAAGCTGCAACCTTAGCTACTTCGTCCTTTGTTGAACCATAAATATAACCAACTATATCATTTACAGTTTTAGCATTAATGCTTTCAAGAATTTCTTTTGACAATGGTGAAATAGTATTTTTATATTCAAAGTCATAAATCATTTTTTTATAAGCTTCTATAGAAATCTTATAAGCACTTCCTTCATCACCTAAAAGATTACCCCAGCCTCCACATTTTGATTGTTTATTATTATTTAATCCAAATGCAACAGAGCCTGTTCCTGCAATAACTAAAATTCCATCTTCACCTTTAAGTAAAGCTTTTAAAGCTAAATCACCATCGTTCATAACAATTGATTCTATGTTATATTTTTCTTTTACTTTATTGTAAACAATAGAAGCATTATTTCCAGCTTCTGCAGCAGCTAATCCTAGATATATTCCTTTAAGCCCTTCCATGCCAAGCTTATTAACTAATTCATCAAGTGCTTTAATTATGTTTTTAACTGCCTCTTCTTCGTTATTTAAAAGGTTTCCAAAACCAGAAAGAGCTGTCTCTAAGGGATTTCCATTTAAGTCATAAGCTACAGCTTCTGTTTTAGTTCCTCCACCATCTACTCCTATAATGTAATTCATTGTTATTCCTCCTTATCCCTAGTATTTCTACATTATATCATAAAGAAAGGTTACAAGGATTAAAAATCCATCTATTGACAATAAAAAAAATAGGGCTATAATATACCTATAATAGAATAATTTGCTAGGGGTGCTTAAAAGCTGAGAGATAGTTTATCTATTAACCCTTATACCTGATCTGGATAATACCAGCGTAGGAAAGCTTTAAAATATATATTTAGTTTTATTTTAAGACTTTAAAGAAATTTATTAAATGATAAATTTCTTTATAATGGGTTTATTTATTTACTAAAATTTATATTTATATGTTTACTATACAGTTATATTCCAGATAGGAGTATAGCTGTTTTTTTATTATTAATTTTAATAAAAGGAGAGAAAAAGATGAGAAATTATAAAATACCTACATTAACTATAGCAGGATCAGATTCATCAGGAGGAGCAGGTGTACAAGCAGATTTAAAAACATTTAGTGCTATAGGTACATATGGAATGAGTATAATTACAGCTATCACAGCTCAAAATACAAAGGGAGTTTTTGCAGTAGAAGAATTAAGCAGGGATATAATAAGAAAACAAATAGAAGTAGTATTTGAAGATATTGAACCAAAGGCTGTAAAAATAGGAATGGTATCATCACCAGAAATAATTATAGAAATAGTAGATACATTAAAGAAATATAATCCAAAGTATTTAGTAGTAGATCCAGTAATGATATCTAAAAGTGGGTATTCACTTTTAAAAAAGGAATCAAAAAATACATTAATTGAAAACTTAATTCCTATGGCATATATAATTACTCCAAATACATTAGAAGCAGAAGAAATAACTGGAATAAAAATAAATACTGAAGAAGATATGAGAGAAGCTGGTGAAAAAATATTAGAACTTGGACCTAAGTTTGTATTAATGAAGGGTGGCCACTTAGAGGGAGATGCTGTAGATGTATTAATAGGAAAAGATTATTTTAAAGTTTTCAAGGCAGAGCGACTTAATAGAAAAAATACACATGGAACAGGTTGTACTATATCATCAGCAATAACAGCTCATTTAGCTTTAGGTTATGATATAGAAGAAGCTGTAAGCTTAAGTAAGGTGTATATAACAGAAGCAATTAAAAATAGCTTTGATATTGGACAAGGGGTAGGTCCGGTTCATCATTTTTATAAGTTTGATAAGTAAAATGAATTAAAGGAGATAGAGATGAAATTTACAGATTATTTATATGAAGAGTCAAAAGAATTATGGGAAGGTTATTTAAAACATCCATTTATAAATGGAATTGGAACAGGAGATTTAGACAAAGAAAAATTTAAAAAGTATTTAATTCAAGATTATTTATATTTAAAGGAATATGCAAAGGTATTTGCAGCAGCCTTAGTAAAGTGTAAAAGCATGGAAGATATGAAGTTTTATTATAATGCAATAGGTGGATGCTTAGAGGATGAAACAGCAGTTCATATAAAATACTTAGAAGGCTTTGGAATCAATCTTGAAGAATTAGAAAAGTCTATAGAAGAACTTATAAATTCAAGTTATTCCAGCTATATGCAAGGAATAGCTTTAAAAGGTAATTTAAAAGAAATAGCAATGGCAGTAATGCCTTGTACTTGGAGCTATTATTATATAGGTTGTTATTTAAAGGACAAGTATAATGATAATTTAGAACAAAACTTCTATAAAGATTGGATAGAAGAGTATTCATCAGATGAATTTAATTACGCAGTTCAAAGCTGGAAGAGCTATATAGATAAAATTTGTGTAGATATTTCTAATAATGAAAAGGAAGAGCTTTTACAAATATTCATTAATTCAAGCAAGCATGAAATGAATTTCTGGGATATGGCAAATAGCTTTAATTAGGGGGAATATCATGATTATATTAACTGGGGTAATAATATTTATATTAATGGTAATGTTCATATTAGATTTAAAAAAGAAAATATTTAATACAAGAGAAATGATTATTATAGCTATGTTTAGTGCTATATCAACTGTATTAAGTATGATTCAATTTGTAAAGTATCCTCAAGGTGGTGGAATAACATTACTTTATATGCTACCATTAATGCTTTTATCTATTTTATATGGAAAGACAGCAGGAGTTACAGGGGGATTAATAGTAGGAATTTTATTCTTATTAAAGGGTGGATTTGTAGTCCATCCAATTCAATTTTTTTTAGATTATTTATTAGCTACAATGGCACTTGGACTTGCAGGGATTTTTGGAAGTGAAAAAAAATATAAGATTATATTAGGATGTTTATTAGCTGTATTTTTAAGTGTATTTTGTAATTTTCTATCTGGTGTATTATTCTTTAGTCAATATGCTCCAGAAGGAATGAATAGTATCCTATATTCCTTTATATATAATTTTTCAAGTGCTGGAGTAGAAGGATTGATAACAGTATTAGTAATTGGTGTATTACCTATAAAAACCTTTCAAAAAGCAGCAAATTTAAATAGTGTAGAAATGTAGTTTAAGATAAGAAAGAGGATGTATCAAAAACAAAATTAACTAGAATATATTGCTTGTATGTAGAACATAAATGCAGTATATATTCTAGTTAGTAAGTTAAAGTTACAGCCTCTTTTATTTGTTTGTTTTTAGATTTTTTTCATATTTATTATATAAAATAAATGCTACTGAACCAAAGAAGATAGGTCCTATTAGTTGGAATATTGTAGCTAAGTAATCTTTAGTTTCAATAGCTGGTTGAATAATAGTAAAGAAATTAGCAAATCCAACTGTTACTGTTACAACAATTGCAGCAAAGGTTGCAACCTTAGTGCTTTTATATATTTCAAAGGGTTTTTCAATTTCCTTTTTCTTTTTAAAGGATATAAAGGCGTAAGATAAAAACATATAAGGTATAGTCATTGCTACATTGCCCATCAAAATTAAGTAGTTTAAAAATACACTTGAACTTTCTCCTCCAAAGGAAGAAATTAATATAATAACTATAACTATAAAGCATTGTACCCACATTGCTTTTACAGGCATATTATTTGAATTTTTTTCAGTCCAGCTTTTTGGCCAAATTTCAGATGGAGTTCCCTCTATTAGTTGCTTTAATGGTGAATAAATTAATGTGAAAAATGCACCAGTTAAAGCAAGGAACATTGCAAGTCCTATATAACGAGCAAACCAAGAGC
>NZ_JBOFYU010000139.1:0-2484 GCF_051654825.1 Clostridium sp. | reverse complement strand
ACACACTTATGGAAAATGTTGGTTCTTTACATACAGAAATCGGAACAGTTGTAAGTGAAAGTAAAGAGCTAAATATTGCTATATCAAACAGTGAAGCACAGAGGGAGTCCAATGAAGCACAGAGAATTGATGAGCACTCCAATAGAATGCAAGTTGCTGATGTTGCTGTTGGTAAAATGCAATCAGACTACGAAGGGCTTAGAAAAGTTATAATCGATGAAAATGTAAGTGCTAATTTACAGAATCAGATTAATAAAACTAATTCGGATTTGGAACATAAAGCGAATGAAGTTGATGTAAGAAAAAAAGATACATTAATGTCAATGGCTGACATGGGGCAAGATGTAAAAGAAGCAATGACAGGTGGAAGTGTAGCAGTAGTTGGTAATAATACAGTAGTTAGTACAAATATTGTTGATAAAGAAGTTAAGCCTAGAAATACATCATTTATGGTTACAAGCGATAATATATTTCCTTATTGTAAAGATGTGTCAAATATAGGTATGCAACTTAACATTTCAAATGGTACGATTTATTCTGCTTCTTCATATTCAGTTACAAATTTTATAAAAGTATCGTCTAATAAAACGTACTATAAGAAACTATGTGGTAATACTGGTGGTATTGCAGATTTTGCAACAGGACAAAGAATTTGCTACTACGATTCTTTTTATAATTTTATTAGTGGAGAAACTATACCATCATTAACAATAACAACACCTTCAAATTGTTGTTTTATAAGAATTTCAGACCAAAAAACTGATGGAGTAGAATTAAGGGATAAATATTTAGGAGAAAATGATATAGTGTGGCTTCCAACTAGTGATTATTATGAACCTTTACAAAAAGAAAAAAAACAAAAAGCTAGTATATATTCACTTAATCTGTTTGATTCTTCTAAATATACTAAAGATACAAGATTTACTAATGTAATGTATGGAATTTACAATGATGATAGTCTGCTTCTTCAGACAACAACAGGATATTTTACGAGTGATTATATGGAATGTGAAGAAGGTGAAGTAATTCATATTGGGTGGTTTAGTAGTGGTTCTTTTGTTTATGCAGATGCTTCTCAAAAATCATTTGCTTTTTTTGATAAAGACAAAAAAATAATGGGTAGAAGTTTAATTGATAAATCTATTACTGTTCCAAAACAAGCTAGATATTTTAGATTTTATTCAAGTGAAAGTAGGAGGTTATATTTACAAGTTATAAAAGGTAATTTGCCTACAACTAATATTAATGCTAAATATATAAAAACTCCTTTCATTGACGATGTTAGGGTTGCTAAATATGAATCTGTTCGTGATTGGTGGAATAAAAAATGGCTTACTTATGGGGATAGTATAACAGCTATTGGAAACATTGAAAATCCTAACGACCCATCATGGCAATATTATGTAAATAATTATTATGAGTTTTCGTCACATATTGGTAGAGGTGTAGGTGGTAGTACTTTCAAATTCCAAAATGCAGTATTTTGGGCTAATTCAGATGGGAGTTATAATAGTAGACCTGATGGAAGTAATACTCAGCCTGCTGGAACAACTGAACATAACTCATGCTTCTGCTCATTTGACAGAATAAAGAAAATGATAGGTGTAAATTCAGATTTAATTTTTATAATGGGTGGAACTAATGACTTCGGGCAAAATGTTCCAATAGGTGATACTAAATTCGATAGTAGTATTTTGAGTGATACTGTATGGCAAAGTGATACAACTTATAGAGAATTTGCAGGAGATTTTAAAATTGATACTTTCAAAGGTTCAATAGCTAGTACTATAATGAAAATTCAAGCATATTCGCCAAATTCAATAATTGTTTTAGGTACACAGTTGAGTGGGCAAGGTGTGACAGGGTCTAACAGAGTTGATATGATTACAAATAGTTTAGGTTTGACACCTTATGACTATGCTAAAGCTATGAAAGAAGTTGCAAACGAGTTTTCCATTCCTGTTATAGATGTTTTTTCATTGACTGGAATAAATCAATTTAATAGAAAAAAATATATAACTGATTCTGTACATCCTTATAGCGAGAATGGTAAAAAAGCAATTGCGAGAACTATTATATGTGGTTTGAAAAATGTTATGCCTAATATAATTTAATTCGCATTTGACGAGGTATACCGAAATAAACAAAAAACTAGACAATAAATATTTCTTCCATAAAATACTAGTTAATTTTATAGTCAATTTTTCACTTTTTTATGATAGAATATAGTTTATAAAGTATTCTATGGGGGAAATATTCAATGAAAGATAATCAAGAATTTAAACACGATTTACTAATTAAAATGGTTAGTGAATTAGGATTAGACTACACAAATTCAAAGAAAATTGATTCTATTTTAGATGAAATGTTTTCAGAGTATAGTGTGCATAAAGTTTCAACTGACCTATCAGTTAGTGATATACCAGATAAGATAGTAATGTTCTTACAAGCTAAAAGATTAGAAGGTAGGTCAGAGAAAACAAT
>NZ_JBOFYU010000138.1:0-7505 GCF_051654825.1 Clostridium sp. | reverse complement strand
AGAAGAAGAGATGATCTTAATATCATCAGATAATTAATGCTAAAATACATAAAATAACAAGAAGAAACTAATGCATAGGATAATAAACATAGAAGTATTAAAAACTTCTCTAACAGTTGTTTCAATTCATAGGGCTAGGAATAAACCTAGCCCTATACTAAACTAATTTACACATTCATTCAAACACTCTCCAAACTCCCCTTAACAAACTCCGAAGGAGTCATCCCCTCACACTTAGCAAACTGCTTAGAAAAACGTGAAGAACTGTTATAACCAACCCTCTTGGCCACCTCCTGAATAGACATAGAAGAACCAATAAGCAACTTCTTACTCTCACTAATCCTCACAGAAGTAATATAATCAATAAACCTAACCCCAGCCTTCTCATGGAAAATCTTGCTCAAATAATTAGGAGTAATATTATACAGATAAGCAATAGTACTAACACCAATCTCATTCATATAATTATCATTAACATACCCTATAATCTCATCCACCAAATCATCATTACAAGACTTGTTACCCTTTTTAAAAATAGTACCACCATACTCACCCAAAGCCCTAACAAAATCAGAAAAACTACCATTAACATCAAAACTAAACTTAATACTTAAATTCATAAAATCACTCAAACAACATTTATCTAAAGCATCATAAATATTTCTAAAATCAATAGACTCCTTAATCTTGTTCAAATACTCATTGTACAAAAGCTCTTCTTTATTGACATAGCATTCGCACAACTTGTAAATATATTTAGAAAACAATAAACTATCTTTATTGTCCTCAACGTACCTATTATCAATATGTATCATACCTTTAAAGTCTTCTATAACTCGCACAAAAGCATATTCTTTTAAAATTTCTAAATCCTTATAAAAGGCTAATTCATTATCATACCTGCCAAATCTACTCAGAGTAATACTATAATTAGAACCCTGCAATGAAGACAACAATGAATCAAAATCAATACACACAGTAGTGTTACTTCTAACAAGCAGCAATAAATTATTAGCATCAATATAATGAATAGCAAACCTTAAATTATCATCAAGTTTATTAGTCATGAATTCACGAATAGAGCATAAAACCTCATCTAGCTTTACACTGACATTGTCTATATTATTCAAACCATCTATAGAAAATAGGTAAGGGGTATAGACATATTCATAATCTAAAGCACAAGGCTTATTATCTACCATACTTTTAGCAAAAAATTTATTATAAGTAGATATTATATTTAACTCAAAAGAATGATTATCTTTGATTAAATCTTCTTTCTTAGATGTTTTAGTGATGCATATAATTGGTCTAAGTTCATCTATACTAATAGGCTTTAATAAATAATCTTTTACCCCTAATGAAATAGCCTTTTTAGCTAAGTGAAATTCTTTTTCTCCAGTCAAGATAAACCATCTAGTATTTGTAGAAGAGTCCTTGCAACTTTCTATAGCAGATAAACCATCCATCAAAGGCATATTAATATCTACAAAAGCTAAATCGGGTTTAGTTTCATTAAAAACATTGATAAGTTGTTTGCCATTTCTCGCTTCTATAAATGTATGAGTGTGTGGCTCTATTTCTTCAATCATATTTTTAATACCTAATCGAACTAATTTTTCATCATCAGCTAGTAATATAATCATAGTTACATTCCCCCTTCAAAGGTAGTTTTAGTGTGCATGTAGTTGATACTCTAGGTTTACTTTCTATAACAAATTCGCTATTACTTTCAAATAAATTTAAACGTTCGGTTACATTTTTAAGTCCTACGCTGTTATAAGGATCTGTTGCAGTTATATCAAAACCATCTCCATTATCACTTACAGTTAATATTAAATAATCTACATCATTAATTGTTTCAATTATTGATTTAACATGTATAAATATAGGCTCGCCACTTTCTTTAAATCCATGTTTTATACAGTTTTCAACTAATGGCTGCAAAATTAACTTAGGTAATTTTATATCTTTAGTACTTTCATCTAAAGACAATTCAAATTCTATCAAATCATCAAATCTAAGTTTTTCAAGAGATAAATACTTCTCTATACAGCTAAATTCTTCTTCTAAATTAGATATAGTTGCATTATTACAAGTGTATCTATAAAACTTGGATAGTTGAATGATGGAATCTTCAAGTAGTTGTTTTTCATTAAGTCTATTAAGAGTAACAAACCCACTTAATATATTATTTAAAAAATGAGGATTTATTCTTGCTTGAAGAGCAGTATATTCTGCTTTTTTCTGATTTATAATTGCTTCATATTCATTTTTAGCTTGTTTTTTAGTATTAGAAGCGACTTTGTTTATTGCTTTTGAAATAAATTCAAATTCAGCTGTACCAGATATATTAGAATCCACTACATCTTGTCCGTTTTCTAATTTTTCCATAGAAGTGGTAATTTTAGAAACGGAATTAATTATTTCTTTGATTCTTAATTTAAAGAATAATGCTGAGAATAATAAAAATAATAATCCAATAATTACAAACACTATCATAATAACAAGAGTTTTACTATGAAGGTCAGCTTTTGAATCTAAATATAACAAAGTCCAATTACTTGTATTTATTTTCTTTTCTAATACGTTATAGCTAGATAGAGAATGCTTGTAATCATCTAGATTATAGTCTTCATCTATTAACTCAGGTCCAGGATTAGTAGAATATATAATTTGATTAGATTCATCTAATAATAAAAATTCGGAGTTATGACTTACATTTATAGAAGATATGATATTTTTTAGCATATACTCCTTAGCATCAACTTTTATTATTCCGATAATCTTTTGAGTATAAGGATTTTTTACTACCCTCATTAAAGAAAATACTTTATATTTATCACTAGACATAGGATATTCAATAGTGTGTAGTGGTGTAAAGTAAAGTCCATCAGCATCACTTAATGCAGTGTTAATCCATTCTTTATAAATTTCAGGGGAATTCATTTCACATAATTTGTAGTAATCTTTGTTTACTAAAAAAGACTTAGAAGTATCATTTATAGGAATAAATGTAATAGCTAAAATATCTTTTCTAGATGTGTTTATTAGCTTATTTAATACGGACGAATAACTTTTATTCATATTATATGAATTAATATCATTAGCTTTAAGGTTCAAATGGTTGTTCATATAATACATGTATTCATAAATTTCATTATACATATAAGGTGACAAGGTCAGTTTTTTTAAATCTTCGAGATATGTATCAATGTTACTTGAGACAGAGTTTAACGTATTTTTATAAGCATCCATGTTTTGTTCACTTAGTACCCCTGTGAAATAATTAAACAAAAACATAAGGCTAATAATCATTGGTACAAAAACACTAAATATAAAAAGTATCATCAGTTTAGAGCTAATATTGTAAAATTTTTTCATAATAATTACTCAATTCACCCCTTAATTTACTATATACTAAAGTAATTATAGCAACATTGTAAAAAGATGACAATTAGAAAGTGGAAAACGATTGTAGAAAATGACTATTAAAGTGTAGAATTGATATATATATATATCGAATTATTAAAACTATAATTATATTAAATAAATGGAGGGGGAGAAGAAGATGAACAAAAAACTAATAAGTATTCTTACAACTAGTATGTTAACGTTTTCTATGTTGACTGGATGTGCAAGCACAGAAGACAAAAGCTCTGAGGGTGGAAATAAAGATGATGCTACAGTATCATTTATGACAAACAAGGTAGGAGCACCAGCAGATGCTTTAAAGAAGGTATGTGAAGATTTTACAAAAGAAACAGGAATAAAAGTAGAGTTCTCAGCTCCAGGGAGTAGTTATGAAGAGCTTATGAAAACAAAAATGGCAGCAAATGATTTGCCAGATTTATGGACTACACATGGATGGTCAGTTGCTAGATATTCTGAATATTTAAGACCATTAAATGATCAACCATGGTTCAAAGATGTATCTCAATCTATAAAGCCAGTTATAACAGCTGAAAATGATGATATATATGCATTACCAGTAAATATGGATATAGCTGGTATATTATATAATGTTGATGTTATAGAAAAAGCAGGGGTAAATGTTGATGAAATAAAAACTTGGGGTGACTTTGAAAAAGCACTACAAAAAATAAAGGATGCAGGATTTACACCAATACATATAGGTGGTAAGGATAGCTGGACAATAGGTCAATTCTTTGACTGGGTAGCACCATCATTCTATGTAACAAATGAAAGCAATAACTACCGTAAGGAGTTAAAAGATGGTACTTTTGATATGAACAAATGGTCAGAAGTAGCAGGGTTATTTGAAAAATGGAACAATGCTGGATACTTTAATGTTGATAGCTTAACATCAGATTACAATACAGCAGCTCAATTATTAGGAGAAGGTAAAGTAGCGTTTGAATTCTATGGAAACAACACAATGACAGATGCATTATCTTACAACAAAGATGCTAAGTTAGGATTTATGCCAATACCAGCAAATGATGCTTCTGATGAGCCTACTTTAATAGCTGGTGAAGATATAGCTATAGGAGTTAACAAAAGTTCTAAAAATGAAGAAGCAGCTCTTAAGTTATTAAATTACTTTGCTAAGCCAGAAGTATTAAGTGAATTATCTTCTATAAGTAAAATGCCATCAGGAATAAATGGTGTTGATAGTGATACAGGTATGGCTAAAACTTATTATGATAAGTACAAAGATGTTAAAACTATGCCTTACTTTGATAGAGCATTCTTACCTAATGGTATGTGGGATGATATGTGTATAGGTGGAGCAGGTATATTAGCTAAAGAAAAGAATTCTGTTCAAAAAGCATCTGATATAATGATTCAAAGTTACAAAGATAAAATAAATCAATAGAAATAATAATTAATAAATAGTATTAAATAATTTGAGAGTAAGTTCAGCTACTAAACGAATGTTACTCTCAAATTGTTTAAAGAGGGGAGGAAATAAATGAAAGCTACAGCAGATATGAAGAAAGATAAATCTTTATTAAGAAATAAAAAAACTACAATGAATCTATTTTATTTACCGGCAGTAATCTTATTTTTAGTAATCGTAATATATCCTTTACTTAAAGGGGTAATGTTTTCTTTTACAAACTGGAATGGATTTTCACAAAGTTATAAATTCGTGGGACTAGATAACTACAAGAGATTACTTACAGATCCAAACGTTAGACTGGCATTATTCAATACTATAATATATGGATTTGGTAGTACATTACTTCAAAACGTATTAGGTCTAGCATATGCCATATTCTTAAATGCTAAGTTTAGAGGAAGAGGTATAGCAAGAACTATTATATATTTACCTGTAATGATTGCACCTTTGATTATGGGATATATTGTTTATTTCCTATTCCAATACAATGGGGGAGCATTCAATGATGTTTTAATAATGCTAGGAAAAGAGCCAATAGACTGGTTAGCAAATGGTCAAAGGGCCGTAATAATAATGACATTAATAAATACACTTCAATTCGTTGGGATATCAATGGTAATATACTTAGCGGGTCTTCAAAATATACCACAAATGTACTATGAAGCTGCAGATGTAGATGGAATTTCTCCATGGAACAAATTCAGATACATAACATTACCATTATTAATACCAGCAATAACATCTTCAGTAATAGTAAACCTAATAGGAGGTCTAAAACTATTTGATATTATACAAGCCCTAACAGCAGGTGGACCAGGATTCTCATCTCATTCATTATCAACATTAGTCACACATACTTATTTTAGAAGTCAAAATGCAGGTTACTCAGTAACTATAGGGTTGTTTACATTTGTATTTATAGCGATAGTTTCAAACCTTATCATGAAGTATTTTGATAGTAAGGAGGTATAGAATATGTCAAATACAAAAACAAAGCAAAAAGGAAATATTAAAAGAAGTATATTAGCTGTATTAATATCATTAGTGCACATAATTCCTCTATATATCCTAGTAGGTGTAGCCTTTAAAAGACCGGATGATCTAAGTTCAAGATGGATATTTCCAGATTATTTATACTTAGACAACTTTAAAATAGCTATTGAACAAGGAAATATACTAAGAGGTTTAACAAATAGTTCAATAATAACGTTCACTTCTATAATTTTAATAACAGTAATAGGTGCAATGGCAGCCTATCCACTAGCTAGAAATGCAACAAAAACAAATATGAAAATAAAAGCATTCATAATAGGGATAATGATGGTTCCACCTTTAAGTATAGTAGTTCCATTATATTCAATGATGGCAGATTTACAAGGTACTAGTACTTACTGGGGAATAATCACAATACTTGTGACTTTCCAATTACCTATGAGTGTTTTCTTATACTATAACTTTATAAAATCAATACCAATAGATTTAGATGAGGCTGCAGCTATTGATGGATGTGGACCACTTAGAACCTTCTTCCAAATAGTATTACCTCAATTAAAGCCAGTAACAGCATCAGTTGTAATATTAACAGGAGTAAGCTGTTGGAATGATTACCAATTCTCACTATATATGTTACAAAAAGCAGAAATGCAAACTGTAACTCAAACTATATCAAGTTTCTTTGCTCAAAATTCATCAAATATGAATGCAGCAGCAGCTACAGCGTTAGTAGGTATATTACCAATTGTTATACTGTTTATGTTCCTACAAAAATACTTTATCAAGGGTATGATAGACAGTGCAATAAAATAATAAATTATTAAATAACTAGATGATGGAGGATAATTATGAACAACGAAAACTTTCACCCTACACTAATTGAACCACCTATAGCTCATGCACTACATAAGTGGGATGAGGAAAATAGAGTACTAACATATGAGTATAATGGTAGAAACATTATAACTATGGAAGTAGGAGGAGATGATGAAGTAGGATTTAGACATGGGTCAGATGGAAACCTACAAAACATTCCTTTTATACAACAACTATACGTAATGGTAGATAGACCTATCACTTGTAAAGTAACTTTATTATTAAGCAAAGATGCCATAAATATGAAGCCAAATCGTGCAAAGCATGAAGAAGCTATAATAGGTCAAGTAGGTAGACCAACTATAGAAGGGTCAAATGGAGTTTATGATATACATCAAGATTTACTTATAGACTGGAATGGCTGTGAGTGGAGATGGATAAGTGATAGATTTGAAGAAAATGAAGATGGTACATTAAAGGTAGAGCTAGAAATAGACTTAGGACCAAAGCCATTGTTTATAAATTTAAGAATGCAATATTATAGAAGACACTTAGGTTATAGCTACCATAAGCCATGGGAATTTAGACCAAATCTAAAACCACTAGCAGGATGGTGTTCGTGGGAAGCATTTAGACGTGATGTGAATCAAGAAAATGTAGAAGATGTATCTAAGTTCTTTGGAGAAACTTTAAGAGATTACGGGTTAGAATATATACAAATAGATGATGGATTCCAACCAATGCCACTTCCAGTAAACCCAAAAGGATCTTTAGCTAATGGATGGTTAAATACTAATGGACAGTTCCCAAAAGGACATGATGGAGCAGT
>NZ_JBOFYU010000137.1:0-4279 GCF_051654825.1 Clostridium sp. | reverse complement strand
TAACGGTTATTCTAGATAAAGAGCATTATGAAGTAACGACTTATCGTATTGAGGGAGAATATAAAGATTGTCGCCACCCAGAGAGTGTAAGCTTTGTAGAAGATATTACACTTGATTTATCTAGGAGAGATTTTACGATATAGTTATATATCATATTGTTCATATTAAAGGGGATAATACTCTATAATAGTTGTACACATAAAATAAGCTTTAGAGTATAGAAGAATTTGTTCATATAAGTTATAGGTAGTAATGAACGTGGTGATTTTCAAAAGAAGTATTTGACTAATATGAGAGAAGGTATAGTTAATAGAGTTCCTTGTTTTATTATACAATCCTATCTTTAATAAAATTAGAATTGTAATATTAAATAGCTTTACAAGTAAAGGAGTTTTTGTTATTATTACTAAAGTAATAAATGAGAAGGAGTGATAGTCATGAAAAATTTATATATGATAATTAATAAATTAAATAAGATATATATTACTCCAATAAAAACGTATTAATGTAAGAAACAATATATTTATGTCAAATATATGCCATGGAGTATTAATTTATAATATTTCATGGCATTTTTATATTCAAATCATCATAAGGAGGTCGTATAAATGAATGCGAAACAAGCAGTTATTATATTTAGAATATAGCGCACAGAAGTGTGACTATAAAGTATAAGGTCATAACTTCTGTGCTATTAAGAGTAATTGAAATAGCAAATATAAGGAGATTATGAACATGAAAAAAGAATTAATTAAAGAAGAAAATAAGAATTGGCAAAAAATATTTTATACTATATCACTAGGTCAGGCATTTTCTATATTAGGCAGTAGTATAGTTCAATTTGCAATCGTATGGTACTTAACAGTTAGTACGAATTCAGCGATAGTATTGACAATTGCAACTATGGTGAGTTTTTTACCACAGGCTATTCTAGGTCCATTTATAGGAACTATAGTAGATAAATCTAAGAGGAAGTATGTAATGATTTATGCAGATTTATCTATAGCATTAGTAACATTAGCTTTATTATTTTTATTTATGAATCAAAAAGAATCATTAGGTATGATATATTTAGTACTTGCAATTAGATCCATAGGAACCTGTTTCCATATGCCTGCAATGCAAGCATCAATACCTATGATTGTACCTGAAGATAAATTAAGCTTAGCGGCAAGTATAACTCAGTTTATACAATCTGTATCAAATATAGCAGCACCAGCTCTTGGGGCATTAATTTTTGCGAAATACTCAATAGAATATATTTTAATAATAGATATTGTTGGAGCTATAATAGCAGTTACAACATTGTTATGTGTTAAAATACCTAATCCAGCTAAAATTCAAGATGATGCTAACAGTGAAGGCATGATTCAAGAAATGATATATGGATTTAAAGAACTGAGAAAAAACAGAGGTATATATAGTCTTACAATTATATTAGCTATAAATACCATTATATTTATGCCAATTGCATCATTATTTCCTCTTATGGTGAGTAATCATTTTAATGGAGGCGCTTATGAGTCTGGATTTGTAGAAATTACATTTGCAATAGGACTGCTTGTTGGATCTATACTATTAGGTATTATTGGTGAAAAATACAAGAAGAGTAATATTATTAGTTTAGCAATGCTGATATCTGGAATAGCATTAACTGTATCTGGGATGCTTCCAACTAATTATTTAGTAGTTTTTGCATTAATGTCAATGATTATGGGATTAGCAGGGCCACTAATTGGGGGAACTCATTATGTTTTACTTCAAAGTAAAATAGAACCGAGTATATTGGGAAGAGTTATTTCAATTAGCAATAGTATGATGTTCTTAGCAATACCAATAGGACTTTTGGTTGCTGGACCAGTATCTCAGATAATTGGTATTGATAAATGGTTTTTAATATCAGGAATCCTAACAGTTATAATTGGATTAGTATGCAAATTTAATGGTGATGTTAGCAAAATTGAAAAATAATGTTAGCTAAAACAGATACAAATTAGGAGGTAGAATATGATTAGATATGCAGGTATATATTCTTTAAGATTAAGAGGATAGGGCACGGGTTGTGACTATTATCTTAACTTAATTAAAAGTCATAATCCCGTGATACTTAAATATTAAAGTTTAAATATTAGGATTATAGGAGATTATGAAAATGAGAAAAAAAGGAATACTTATAGGCATTAATATAAATAATAAAATTAATTTTGATGAGTCTATGATAGAGTTTAAAAATTTATGCCAAGCTTGTGAAATAGAGGAAGTTGCCCATATTAAACAGAATGCAAAAAAAGTAAATTCAAAATTCTATATGGGTAGTGGAAAAATTAAAGAATTACGAGATTTAATAATAGATATAGGTGTTGATGTTGTAGTATTTAATAATGAACTATCAGCATCACAAATAAAAAATATTGAAGAAGAAATAGAGTGTAGGGTCATAGATAGGACCACTTTAATACTAGATATATTTGCAAACAGAGCAAAAACTAGAGAAGCTAAGTTACAGGTAGAGATAGCAAGACTTCAATATGAACTCCCAAAACTAATTGATGACAATGAAGATTTAGGACGTCAAGGTGGTGGAGCAGGACTTAAAAATAGAGGTTCCGGAGAAACAAAATCAGAATTAGAATTTAGAAGAATAAAGGATAGAATAGTAAATCTAAATAAAGAGTTAGATACTGTAATGTATCAAAGAGAAATTCAAAAAAGTAAAAGAAAAAAATCAAGTATACCCAATGTAGCACTAGTAGGATATACAAATGCGGGGAAATCATCAGTTATGAATGTATTTGTAGAAAAATTTATAAATAATGAGGATAAAAAAGTATTTGAAAAAAATATGTTATTTGCCACATTAGAAACTTATGTAAGAAAGATAAAATTACCCAACAATAAATCGTTCTTATTATCAGATACAGTAGGATTCGTAGGTGATTTACCACATAATTTAGTTAAAGCTTTTAGATCAACTTTAGAAGAAGTATGTGATGCTGATTTATTACTTCATATTGTAGATATTTCTAATCCTAATTATGAAAATCATATTAAAGTTACTAATGAAACATTACGCCAAATTGGAGCAGAAAACATTCCTTCGATTTATGTATTTAATAAAAGTGATTTAATTGAGTTAGATCAATTAAATCATGATAGAATTTTTATTTCAGCCAAAAAGGATATAGGTATAGATAAATTAATAGAATCTATATGTGAACAAATATTTGCAGATTATATAAATTTAAAAATAGAGATTCCTTATATGCAAGCAAAGATGATATCTTATATAATGGAAAATGAAGCTATTGTAAATTTTGAATATACAGACAATGGTGTTGCGTTTGATATTGAATGTAGTAAAGTTGAATGTTCCAAATATAAAGAATTTATAATTCAGGATAGAAAAATGTAATAATAAGATTATATTATGTCATTGAGCTATATTTAGATAGATTTCATACTAAATAGGAATGCACAAAACTAATAAATTAAAAGAGATGTTATGGTAGAGCTAGGATTCTGAATTTATAATATCATAACGGTATTAACTTATGAGTACAAGCTTGATTCAACACTTGTTTTAATTATTATATTATAATAAAATGATATGTTATCATTTATTTGGAGGTATCACAAAATGATTATAAACTTTATGAGAATTAGATAGTACCGCAAGTTTTGTTGCGGTAAATCCGTCTTACAAAGCTTGCTATTGCAGTCTAATTTATAATATAGGAGAAAACTAAGATGAGTAAAAAAAGAACTTTTGTATCGATTGATGATATTATTAATGAGCCTTATGGCTATACGTATAAAGAAATTTCTGAGTGTATGGGTGAAAGCGAAGCAAAGAGAATGTTTTTTTCTTTATATAAAGAAAAAAACAAAAATCAATATCAGACAATTAAAATCCATAGCGTTAACAAGGATGGTACTGGAACACAAAAATATGTATTTAAATTAAGCGATAATAACTATATTGAAACTGTTAGTATTAAGCGCAGAAATGGAACTACAGCCTGTGTAAGCACTATGGTCGGATGTCCTGTAGGGTGTATATTTTGCGAATCTGGGAGTAATGGTTTCATCCGAAATCTTACCCCTTCTGAGATTGTTCAACAAGTAGTTTTATTACCCAAAGATGTAAATAGAATTGTATTTATGGGAATGGGAGAACCTCTATTCAATTATGATTCGTTAATAAAGTCTATTCATATTCTACGTGATAGGAATGGTCTTGATTTTTCAACATCAGGAATAACAGTATCTACAGTAGGGC
>NZ_JBOFYU010000136.1:0-19265 GCF_051654825.1 Clostridium sp. | reverse complement strand
TCAGTAGAGTATCTTAAAAATCCGCCTGCTAAATGATCATAAAGACCACCCTTATACATTGAAATAAGGGTTTTTTCAACCATTTCTGTCGGATTAATCATATTTTCTGTTATACCAAATTTCAATAAAAAAATTAGCTTATGAGGAGAAGGATACTTAGGTAAGGATTCAAATCCACCATAATAAGGATCGAAAACCTGGCTAGATAATAAAAATCCATCCTTAATAGCTTTTTTGGTTACTTGTAAATTAGTATTTAAAGATTTTTTCTTTAACCTTAGAAAATTAATTATTTCATTATAAGAATCATTAATTAAGCTTTTATCATTTTCATATGTTGCTTTAATATCTTTTAATAAAGGCAATAAAGAAGAAATATTATTGTCAAAGGTTCCCATATACAAAGGAACTTGACTATAATCTATAATAACAAGTAATGGATAATCCTCATTGCTATTTAGTATTTTATATAAAGTCATATATAATTTAGCTACATCAGGGCGTTCTTCCATTGAAATATCCATAAAGATAAAGTTTTCATTAATGTATGAATAAATGTCTTCTGAATTTAAGATATCCTTTTCAATGATAGAAAATAAATTATAATTAGAATAACACTACTCAAGAATACCCAATGCTTAAGAAAATAGGTTTATTTTCATCTTTAGCTTTTTTAAAGGTTTCATTACACCATGAAAACATATTAATTTTCTTGTATATTAAGTCATTGGGTTTTGTAGTTTTTATCATATATCCACCTCCTTTAAAGGGTATTTTATTATATTTTTATCTCTATTTTAAAAATATATTCAAATAAAAATTAAGCTTTAATTATTTTTATAATTTATGAATTAAATACAAAAGATATTCAATAAAAAAAGGAAAACAAATAATATTTTAGTTGTTTTCCTATTTCTATTAATATATTTAGAAAGCTCTCATAAATGCAAGGGCTATAAGAAGTGCACCTGAAAGCCAAGAAAGATTAAGATTAGCTTTTTCAATAAATTTTCTTCCGATGTAAACTCCAGTCAAAATTGCTATAATACCGATTAGTAGGCATGTAATAATAGCACTAATATAATTAATAGCTAATAAACTACTACCAAATCCAACAGCTAGACTGTCTAAAGAAAGTGCAAAGGCCAAATAAAAGGCTTCCTTTGCACTAAGTATTTTTGAGTTATCAAAGTCAGCTTTTACTTCATCAGCATAAACCTTGAGAACAAAGTTAAAATCAAATAATTTGAAAGTTAATGGTTTATTAAAGTTAGACTTTTTATTTATATAAGATTTAAATAAATATTCAAAAAGTCTATATATGCCCAACAAAAATAAAATGGTAAAGCTTATTCCACGAGCTAAGCCTACAGGCATATAACTTTTTAGAAAGGAGCCTAAAAATAGTGATATGCCAAGCATTAATGAACAAACTACATCTATTATAAGGGCTGAACTTATTGGTATTTTAATTTTATCAGTTCCATAGGCAATACTTGCAACAAAGGAATCTATAGAAACTGATAATACTAGCAATAACGTTTCTAACATGACTCATCCTCGGAAAATTATTTTATCGATATTAATATATGCTTAATAAAATTTAAAGTTACAATATATGACATGAAAAATAAATAAAAAAATATCTATATAAAAAATATTTGATATTTAAAACGCGAAAAATATGGAAAAAAGATGTAGTTGTGGTATAATGGTCTTATTGAATTTTCAAATAATTATTATTACTAAAACAGGGGATATGAATGGGTAGGAAAAAGAAAATATTGAGGGGTATTATTATAATTTTTTTGGTTCCTGTTTTTGGTTCAATAGCTATTTATGGACATGAAGTTTGTTTGTTATATTACACTGATATAAAGGTTATTAGCAATTCATATAATGATGGCTATAAAGTAGTATTGAAAAATGGGGAAGATTACATTAAGATATTTAAAGAATATATGAAAGATAATAAATGGGAATTTGTTGAGAAAAGCCAAGAGAAATTAATATTCAGAAAAAATAACATTCAAAAGGAAGTAGAATTAGATAAGATAAAGGTATATTATAAATAATTATAAGAAGTTATGAGAAATATAAATTATATCACTATGATAAATAATTTATATTTTATTTTTTTGAAAAATGTAGCAAAAAATATTTGTAAATATAAAATAATAACGTATAATAAGGATTAAAAAAAGAAAAGAGGAATAGTAATGGATAACAAAGAAATAAACGAAATCGAAGAAGTACAAATAATGACTTTCTTAGACGAAGAAGGAAATAAAGTAGAATTTGAAGCTATAGCTAGAATATATCTAGAAGAACAAGAATACTTACTTTTATCACCAGTTGAAAATAAGGATTCAGAAGATATTTATGTATTTAGAGTAGACGAAGTTGATGGAAAACAAGAACTTAATCTTGTTGAAGATGATAAAGAATTTTTAGCTGTAAAAAAAGAATATAAATCTTTATTATATTAATTTAAGGAGTGTTTTATATGAATAATATTGAAATAATAAAAAGTTTAGAAGAAAATGATTTTTCAGAATTAGAAGAATTAAGAAATGAAGAGGAATTACTTTTAGTTAAATTTTATTATGATTTTGACGAGGATGTTTTAAAGGCTGCTAAAGCATATTCTAATGAAGAAAGTGATTATGAAGCAGAAAGCCAAGAATGGTATTTAGAATATTACATTCCATATCTTTATGATTTTGCAAATGATCAAGTTTTAGAAATTATTGAAGAAATTGTTGAAGATTTTGGTGTTTCAGGAGAAATAATGGCATTCCAAATGGATGCAAGCAATTGCAACTATGTTCAATTTATGGCGCTATTTACTGATGAAGAAAGTAATGTATCAATAGAAGAGGTTGTAAAGGATTTTATATCTTAATAAAATAAAGAAAAAAACCTATAAATTTCTATTGCACAATAATATTAATATGCTATAATAAAGTCATAGAAATCCTGAGATGTGCGTTAAGCTTATAATATTCAACCTACATTATTTTTCCGGGATTTGCAATATCTTTAACAATGTCGGGCTTCAGTAATTCACTTATGTGGCAGGAGAAGACAACGTTAGAGTGCGCTTAACCCACCTGCGAGCTGCAGGTCTTGAATATTTAAGTGACCGGCATGTTGGGACTATATTTTAGCAGTTAACACCTTACTTTGTAAGGTGTTTTTTGCATTCTAATTTTATTATTTTAATAATATTTTTAAAAATGTATAGTAAGTGTTAGTTATGATAAAACTAAAATGTATATGTTATTATATAAAATTTGTAATTGAGAACATAAAGAAATATTAAAAATAAATAAAAAATAATAAAAAAAGGAAATAAAAATGAAAAAAATGCTTATTATTGGCATTTTATAAGTTGATATTAAAGTCAATTGAGAGTAAAATGTAATAAAGAAGAATTAGGAAAGGGAGTTAATGATATGGATTACACACAAATGAAAATAGATGATATTATAAAGAGAATAAATGAACTTTATAAAAAGAGTAAAGAAGATGTATTAAATGAAGAAGAGAAAGAGGAACAACAAAAGTTAAGAAGAATATATATAGATAGAGTTAAGAGTAATTTTAAAGTTCAATTAGATGGGATTGAGCCTAAAAATCCAATTAATAGAAAAAATTAAAGGGTGATGAGTGTTGTCAGTTACAGTTGAAAAATTAATAAAAGATTTTGAATTAGAGGTTTTAGTAGAAGGAGATAAGGCAGCAATAGTATCAGTTAATGATATAAATAGACCAGGATTACAACTTGCGGGATTTTATAATTATTTTGCGCCAGAAAGAATACAAGTTATTGGGAAGGCTGAATGGAGCTTTTTAGATGATATGGGGGTAGAGCTTAGAAGAAAAAGAGTTGAAAAATATTTTAGCTTTAACCCGCAATGTTTAGTTATTACAAGAGATTTAGAGCCACATAAGGAAATTATAAAAGCAGCAAAAAAGAATAAGGTTTGGATACTTAGAAGTAATTTAGTAACTACTAAGTTTATAAGTAAGCTAACTATTTATTTAGCTGATAAACTTGCACCAGAAACTAGATTACATGGTGTACTTGTTGATGTATATGGTATAGGAATACTGATAACAGGAGAAAGTGGAATAGGAAAAAGTGAAACAGCATTAGAGCTAATAAAAAGAGGTCATAGATTAGTTACTGATGATGCCGTTGATATAAAGGAAATAGATGGAGAACTTATAGGGACTTCACCTAGAATCACTATTGGAATGCTTGAAGTTAGAGGAATTGGAATAATAGACGTTTCTGCATTATATGGATTAAGTTCTGTTCTTCAACAAAAGGATATAAGACTTGTAATGCATTTTGAGCATTGGAAAGATGATGGAGATTATGATAGATTAGGATTAAGAAACGAATGTCAAGATATCTTAGGGGTAAAGGTAAAAAGACTTAGAGTTCCAGTAAGACCTGGAAGAAATATTGCAGTGATAATAGAAGCAGCTGCAGTGAATTACAGGTATTCATTAATGTCAGAGGTTACTCCAGTAGATATTATTGAGGGACGTATAGATAAGGTTATTGAATAATAATAATATAGATAGGCAATAGAGAAAATTAGGAGGGTTATTAAATGACTAATAAGGAAAGACAAAAAAATGCATGGCTAAAATACGATGAAAATGGGAAAAAGGAAATTTTTGATTTTTGTCAAGGGTACATACAGTACTTATCAGAATGTAAAACGGAAAGAGAGTGTGTTTTAACAGCTATAGATATGGTTGAAGCACTTGGTTATAGAGATTTAGAAGAAGTTTTAGAAAATGGTGAAACTTTAAAATCAGGAGATAAAATCTTTGTAAACAATATGGACAAATCACTAGCTTTATTCTTAATAGGAAAGGAATCTTTAGAAAAGGGAATGAGAATATTAGGTTCTCATGTTGATTCACCTAGACTAGACTTAAAGCAAAACCCATTATATGAAGATGGAGAACTAGCAATGATGGAAACACACTACTATGGTGGTGTTAAAAAATATCAATGGGTTACTCTGCCTTTAGCATTACATGGTGTAGTAGTTAAAAAAGATGGAACTAAAATTGATGTAGTAATAGGTGAAGATGATACAGATCCAGTAATAGGAATATCAGATTTATTAATTCACCTTTCAGCAGATCAATTACAAAAGAAAGCAAATGTTGTAATTGAAGGAGAAGACTTAAATCTTTTAGTTGGTAATATGCCACTAGAGGGAGAAGAAAAAAATGCTGTTAAGGCTAATATTCTAAAGTTATTAAAAGAAAAGTATGACTTTGAAGAAGAGGATTTTATTTCAGCTGAAATAGAAGTAGTTCCAGCTGGTAAGGCTAGAGATTACGGTTTAGATAGAAGTATGGTTACAGGTTATGGTCAAGATGATAGAGTATGTGCATATACATCTGTAATGGCTTTATTAGAGCTTGATGAAGTTGAATATACATCAGTAGTTTTATTAACTGATAAAGAAGAAGTAGGAAGTAATGGGGCAACAGGAATGTATTCAAGATTCTTTGAAAATACTGTAGCTGAAGTTATGGATAGATTAGGAGATTATTCTGAGCTTAAGCTAAGAAGAGCACTATCTAACTCAAAAATGTTATCAGCAGATGTTACAGCGGCATATGACCCAAATTATCCTTCAGTATTAGAAAAGAAAAACTCAGCTTACTTTGGTAAGGGTGTTGTATTTAGTAAATACACAGGAGCAAGAGGAAAAAGTGGATGTAATGATGCAAATGCAGAATTTATGGCATGGCTTAGAAATATCATGGATTCAAATAACGTATCATTCCAAACTGCTGAACTTGGTAAGGTAGACCAAGGTGGTGGAGGTACTATAGCTTATATATTAGCTCAATATAATATGGAAGTTATAGATTGTGGAGTTGCGCTTCAAAATATGCATGCTCCTTGGGAAGTATCAAGTAAGGTTGATATATATGAAACAATGAAATGTTATAAGGCATTTTTAGAAGAAAAGTAAAAAAAGACCTCTAAGGGTCTTTTTTTATTTATCATTAATAAGAAATTCAGTGTTTCGACTTCCGCACTTTGGACATCCATATCCATTAAGGGTTTTATTACTACTTATTGAACAGTTAATACAAAAATTTTGGCCACAATAATTGCAAGTACATTTCTTATTTTCATATACAAATTTATCGGTAGTGTTTTTGCAATAGTCACAATGATTTTTAATCATAATTACCACTCCTTTAAGGACATATATATAATATTTATGTAGGAAATAAGTTAAATATTATAGTGAAAAAATATTTAATAAAAATAAATAAAATCATGTATTTTACTATTTTTTATTATGGTTACTCACAAAAAACTATAAACTGAATAGATTATATTATATATGTTTAATAGAGGTGTTTGAGATGAAAAGTTTTGATTGGTCAAGATTTCAAAATTATGGTTTATGGGTATCTATAATTGCTTTAATACCACTTATATTAAATGCATTTGGAGTAAATGTAGTTCCAGCAGAATATCAAACATTAACAAATGCAATTTTAGCAGTATTAGTTGCTGCAGGAATAATAAACAATCCTACAACTACAGCTAAGTGGTATGGTGATGATAAAGAACAACCTGCATTACCAGAAAGCACTAATAATGAAGTAAAATAATAAAAAATGGTCTAGTTTTAAACTAGACCATTTTTTTTATCCAAGATAAATTATAATCAATATCATATCCAGTAGGTATAGCAATATCTCCTACGCCTCCATGATTTTCATCGTTAGGAATTCCATGGCAATCAGATCCAGCAGATATGTAAATATTAGTTTCTTTTGCAAGAGTTATTAATCTTTTTGTGTCTTTTTTAGAATTTTGATAATAAATAGCTTCCATTCCATCAAAGCCAAGTTTAATTAAATCATATACAGGTGTTTTCCTAGCTAAAACAGGATGAGCTAAAAATACTAATGCATTATATTTTTTTAATAATGCAATGCCTTCTTTAGTGGAAAGTTTTGTAGAAGGTATATAAGCAGGACAATGATTTCCCAGAACTTTATCAAAAATTTCTTCATTAGTAAAGTTATACCCTGCATCCATTATTGCCTTAGCGATATGAGGTCTAGCAATAGTATCCTTACCATTTTTCAAAACATTATTAATGTCAATTTCTATATCATTGTACTTTTTTAAATTTTCTACTATTTTATAAGCTCTATCTATTCTTTCTTTTTTAAATTTAGATAATAAATCATTTAGCTCTTTATTTTTATAATCGTCTTTTTTAAAAAAACCTAAAACATGAATAGATTCTTTTTTATGTTCAGTTGATAGCTCTATACCAGGGATAAAGTTTAAGCCTAAAGAATTAGCTTTTTCAAATGCTTCATCTATTCCAGATAGTGTGTCGTGATCTGTTAAAGATAGAAAGTTTACGTCGTTATCATATGCCATTTGAACTATTTGGGAAGGTGAATATCTACCATCAGATGCAGTAGAGTGAACATGCAAATCACATTTAATCATATATAAAAACCTCCTATATAATTAAGTTTAATTTTAAAACTTAAAGTTATTATGATATAATTTATTTTAACATAAATAGAACATAGGATAATAGTATTAATATGGAGGAATAATATGCTTTTAATGGTAGACAATTATGATTCTTTTGTATTTAATCTAGTAAGATACATAGAAGAATTAGGAGAAGAAGTTTTAATCTATAGAAATGATAAAATCACTATAGAAGAAATAAAAGCTTTAAACATAGATGGAATTATAATTTCCCCAGGACCTAAATCACCTAAGGAGGCAGGGATTTCTCTTGAAATTATAAATGAGTTTAAAGATAAGCTACCTATTTTAGGTATTTGTTTAGGTCATCAATGTATAGGACATTATTTTGGAGCAAATATAATAAAGGGAAAAGAACCTGTTCATGGAAAGATGAGTCTTATAACTCATAATAATGGTGGAGTATTTAAAGATATAAAAAAACCTCTAAGAGTAACGAGATATCATTCACTAATAATAGACTCAAATTCATTGCCAAAGGAATTAGAGATATGTGGTGAAACCTTAGATGGAGTTATTATGGCAGTTAAGCATAAGAGTTTCCCTATTTATGGAGTTCAATTTCATCCAGAAGCAGAAATGACTGAAGAGGGACATGCTTTATTAAATAATTTTTTAAAAATAACTAAAACTTTTAAGAAGGGAGTAAAATAAATGAGTGTTATTATAAAAGAAATAAAAACAAATTTAAAATCTTTAGATATATATAATATTTTTAAAGATGAAAAAAACACTATATTTTTAGACTCTTCTAAAGATGATGATAAATTATCAAGATTTTCCTTTATAGGAATTAATCCTTTTATGATATTTGAATCAAATGGAAATGAAGTATATATTAATGGGAGACAAATGCAGGGAGATCCATTTAAGTTATTAGAAAACCTAATAAATGAGTATAAGGTAAATGAAGATGAATTTTCTGATTTACCTTTTGTGGCAGGATGTATAGGATATATCTCTTATGATACAGGAAGAATTATTGAAGAGCTTCCTAATACAAGTAATGAAGATTTTTCAATACCTGATATGAAGTTTATATTTTATAAAAATATAATTATTTTTGATTTGTTAATGAAAAAGACTTATCTTACTTCTTTAAAAATAGATGATGATGCTGAAGAACTATTAAATGAAATAGAAATTAAAATAAAAAATGGAAAAGAAGCTTTGGATGCAGTTGTAGAAAAAAGTAAAACAAAATTTGATTCTAACTTCACAAAAGAAGAATATATAGAAGCTGTAGGAAAAATGAAGGACTTTATAGTAAGTGGTGATATTTATATAGCAAATATGACTCAAAGATTTAAATGTGAAAATCATGAAGACTCATTTGAAATATATAAAAAACTAAGGAAGATTAATAAGGCACCTTTTTCAGCCTTTATGAACTTTGAGGATTTTCAAGTAATAAGTTCTTCACCAGAAAGGTTTATTCAAATTAAAAATAAGAAAGTACATACTAGACCTATAAAGGGGACAAGACCTAGGGGAAGAAATAAGGAAGAGGATTTCAAAAATAGCCAGGAATTATTAAATAGTGAAAAGGACAAAGCAGAGCTATTAATGATTGTTGACTTAGAAAGAAATGATTTAAGTAAGGTTTGTGAAAATCATTCAGTAAAGGTAACTGAACTATTTAAACTAGAGGAGTATGCAACTGTATTTCATTTAGTATCAACAATTGAAGGAAACTTAAAAAAAGAAGTTTCAAGCGTTAAAGCTTTAAGAGAATGCTTCCCTGGTGGATCTATTACAGGAACACCTAAAATAAGAGCAATGGAAGTTATAGAAGAGCTTGAAGGATTAAAAAGAAATTTATATACTGGATCAATAGGATATTTTGATTTTAGAGGAAATGCAGATTTCAATATTGTTATAAGAACTATTATAAAAAAGGATAATAAGGCTTATTTTGGCGTAGGTGGAGGAATAACATTTGATTCTATAGAAGAAGATGAATATTACGAAACTTTAGATAAAGCAAAAGCTTTAATGAGTGTGTTATAATGAGGGAGATTTTTTATAATAAAGATTATGTAAATGCAGATGATGGAGTTTTTTTCGCAAGAGGTGTTTTTGAAACTATTTTAGTTAAAAAGGAACCTATATTTTTAAAAGAACATATTCAGCGTTTAAATAAAGGAATTAAAGAGCTTTTCATAGGGGAAGAAGTATCCTTAGAATTTATCCAATCTGAAATAGAAAAAAGAAATATTAAGGATACTGTATTAAAGATTATAGTTACTCCTAAAAATATTATTTTAAAAACAAGAGATTTTCCATATAATGAAGAGGATTATTTAAATGGATTTAAAGTAAGCGTTTCAGATGTATTAAGAAATTCTACATCAAAGTTAAATTATATAAAATCAATAAATTATATAGAAAATTTAATTGAAAATCAAAATGCAAAAAGACAAGGATATAATGAAGTATTATTTTTAAATGAAAAGGGACTTATAGCTGAAGGAAGCACATCTAATATTTTTATAGTAAAAAATAATAGGGTATTTACTCCTAAGGTTTCAGCAGGATTACTAGATGGAGTTGTAAGAAGGTTTATTATTCAAAACTTCTCTGTAATAGAATGCGAGTTAAGCTTAAAAGATATCCTAGAAAGTGAAGAAGTCTTTTTGACTAATAGCTTATTAGGTGTAATGCCAGTTAGTAAAATTCAAGAAGTTAATTTTAATATAAGAAATAATACAAATAATATAAGAAAAGCTTATGAAGAAGAGATAAGGAAATTAGGAGGGGCATAAATGAATATAGATAAGGAAAAAATTAAGCAAGGGGTAACACTAATATTAGAGGCTATTGGTGAAGATGTAGATAGAGAAGGGTTAATAGAAACGCCTGATAGAATAGCAAGAATGTACGAAGAGATATTTAGTGGAATAGGACAAACAGCAGGGGAGTGTTTATCTAAAACATTTAAGGTTGACAGTAATGACTTAGTGTTAGAAAAAGATATTACATTCTTTTCTATGTGTGAACATCATTTAGTTCCTTTTTATGGAAGAGCTCATATAGCATATATACCTAATGGAAGAGTTGCAGGATTATCTAAGCTTGCTAGATGTGTAGAATTATATGCAAAAAAACCACAGCTACAAGAAATACTAACTTCAGAAGTTGCTGATGCTATAATGGAGTACTTAGGGGCAGAAGGTGTAATGGTAGTTATAGAAGCAGAGCATATGTGTATGACTATGAGAGGTGTTAAAAAGCCGGGAACTAGAACTGTAACTACTACATATAGAGGATGCTTTAAAGAAGATTACGAACTTAGAAAAGAAGTAATTTCTTTAATAAAATAGGTGTATATATGGAAAGAGTAAATGATATAGTATTTAGTCTTAAGTATCAGGAGTATCTTAAGGAATTAAATAATTATGAAAAAGATAGAGAGTTTTGTAATCATAATACAGAACATTTTATAGATGTTGCTAGAATTGCATATATAAAATCCTTAGAATTAGGATTAAATTATAAAAAAGATGTTATTTATGCAATAGCCTTTTTACATGATATAGGAAGAGTATTAGAATATAGAGATGGCACACCACATCATGAGGGAAGTGTCATTTTAGCTAAGGAGCTTTTAAGAACTAGTAAATTTTCAAGTGATGAAAAGGAAAAAATCTTAAAATGTATAAGTAATCATCGCTCTGAAACTAATGGAGAATTAGAAAAAATAATTTATGAAAGTGATAAACTTTCAAGAAGTTGCTTTAGTTGTAATGTAGAAAAGGATTGTTATTGGGATAAAGCTAAAAAGAATATGAAAATAAGATATTAAGGGGGTATATTTATGAAAATAGGAAATAAGGAACTTAATTTTAATGAGAGAACTTATGTAATGGGGATTTTAAATATAACACCAGATTCATTTTCAGATGGTGGGAAATTTAATGAGGTAGAACTTGCTGTTAAAAGAGCTAAGGAACTAGTAAAGGATGGAGCTGACATTATAGATATTGGTGGAGAATCTACTAGACCGGGAGCTGAATATGTTTCTGAAGAAGAAGAAATAAAGAGAGTAGTACCAATAATTGAAGCAATAAAAAAAGAAGTAGATGTACTTATATCTATAGATACTTATAAGAGTAAAACTGCCGAAGCTGCAATAAAGGCAGGAGCAGATATAATAAATGATGTATGGGGATTTAAAAAGGACAATAAAATGGCTGAAGTTGCAAGTAAATATAATGTTCCTTGTATATTAATGCATAACAGAGAAGAAAAAGAATATAAAAGCCTTATGAAGGATGTAATTTTTGATTTAATAAAGAGTATAAGTATAGCTCTAGATGCTGGAGTAAAAAGAGAGAATATCATATTAGATCCAGGAATAGGATTTGCTAAAACTTATGAAGAAAATTTAGAAGTAATGAATAACTTAGAAAAGATAGTGGATATAGGGTATCCAGTTCTTTTAGGAACATCAAGAAAGTCTATGATTGGAATAGCTTTGAATTTACCTGTTAATGAAAGAGTAGAAGGAACTATTTCAACTACTGTAGTAGGTATTTTAAAGGGATGCAAAATTATTAGAGTTCATGATGTATTAGAAAATAAAAGAGCTTGTATAATGACAGATGCTATAATAAGAGGAAAATAAGAGGTAAAGACATGGATAAATTACATTTAAAAAATGTAGAAATTTTTGCAAATCATGGAGTTTTCGGTGAAGAAAAAAGCCTTGGTCAAAAATTTGTACTAAGTTTAGAATTAAATTTAAATACTAGAGATGCAGCTATTACAGGTGATTTAAGTAAGTCGGTTCACTATGGAGAGTTATGTCATAAAATAGAAGAGGAATTTAAAAGAGAAAGTTATGATTTAATAGAAACGGCAACAGAGAAAATTGCTGAATATGTTTTATTAAATTATGAGCTTGTTAATGGTGTAAAGGTAGAACTAAAAAAACCTTGGGCTCCTATAGGAAGACATTTAGACTATGCAGCTATTGAAATAGAAAGAAAATGGCATAAGGCTTATATTTCCTTTGGAAGTAATATTGGTGATAAAAAAGAAAATATTAATACAGCAATTAATATGATAAAAAAAGTAAATGGAATCAAAGTAACAAAGGTTTCAGAACTCTTAGAAACAGAGCCGTGGGGATATGAAGATCAAGATATATTTGTAAATGGTGCTATGGAAATAGAAACATTCTTATCTCCTAAAGAATTAATTAGAAGTCTTTTAAATATAGAACTAGAAATGAAGAGGGAAAGAATAATCAAATGGGGTCCTAGAATAATAGATTTAGATGTAATATTTTATGATGATTTAGTTTCTAGTGATGAAGAAATAATATTACCACATCCAAGAATGGAAGAGAGAGAGTTTGTTTTAAAACCATTAGCAGAAATTGCACCATATATAGTGCATCCTATATTAAATAAAAGAGTTTATAAATTGCTTGAAGAAGTTCAAAATATATAAATAATAAAGGTACTGAAATTAATTATTTCAGTACCTTTATTTTACCCCTCAAAACCTCGAGAGATTTTATCAATATATTCACAAAACTTAAATACATTATAGTAGTCAGGGACTCCTTCTAAAGAAAGTACATCTTCTTTATAAACTCCATCCCAAGGGTAAATAGATATAAGCGACTCATTATAAGCATTAATTAAATATTTAGAATCCTCAAATTCTATAATTAATTTATATCTAGGTTTTAAGTCTTCTTCAATAGAAGCTTCAAAATTTTTATCATTTAATGACTCAATAAATTCTAACATAATACTGTGTTCTTCAGAATCTACATCGTAATACTTATATACATCTAAATCAAATATCTTAATATTGTAAGCTTCCTGATTTTTTAGTTTTTTATAAATTTCGTTTGTATAATAATGTGTGCTAGGCTTTGATTTTGGAATTATGTATTCAGGGCTACTTAAACCACAACCAGGTAAAATTAAAATAAATAAAAACAAAAAAATTAACTTTAAATATCTCTTCAAATTTAGCCTCCATTAAATATTAATTACTTTATAACTTATTATTAGTAAAGTATTTTTAGAACAAATTTTAAGGGAGTCGAATATAATATTAAAAGAATAATTTTAGGAGAAGGATATGAAAATAGCTATAGACATAAATAATGAAGAAGTATTGCTAGCTATTTCTAATGAATTTAAAAGAGATGGAAATTTAGTTGTGGATTTGTCGTATCAACAAGGAAGTAACAGAGGGGAAACTGTATTTAAAAAAGCTTTATTAGCTAACACTACTAGAGTAGATTTTTTTGTTGGAATTAAACTAATAGATGATGAAGATATATGGACTATATATCATGATGATAGTTTGCTAAGTAAAAATATATCATTAAAAATCAGGAATGAATTAGTAACAAGCTATAGTGGAATTAATTATAATAATGGTAGCAATTACTATTTACTTAAAAACACTAATGCACCAGCTATTTATTTAAAGGTTCCAAGTAGTATTAAAAATGATTTGTTAAAGAAAATAGAAATAATATCAAAGGCAATAATAAATGACAATTAATATCCCACAGTAAAAAAATACTGTGGGATATTTAATTTTATTCTATACAAATGAGATTTTTTATTAATTAGTAATAATAGTAAAAAAAATGAGTAATTATTAAGTATGAGTAATTTGAGGAGAAGATTATATGCATATAATAGCCACTGTTGGACCAAGATCACAGGAAAAATGGGTACTTAAAGAGTTTATAGAAAATGGAGTAGATATAATTAGATTAAATTGTTCACACTTTAATGAAAGTGAGTTTAATAACATAGTAAGTTATGTAAGAGAAATTGATAGTAATGTTAAAATTATGGCGGATTTATGTGGAAGAAAAATAAGAGTTTCAGAAACATTAGAAAGTATATATAAAATATATAATGGTGAAGAAGTTTATTTTTGTGGAGAGGATTTTTATAATACTATAAGCAAGGATAAAATAAAAGATATGAGAATAATTCCTATAACAGTAACAGCAGAATCTTTATTAAAAAGTGATATAAGTAATATTTCCATGAAAGATAACAGCATGAATTTTGAGATTTTAGAAAAGAAGCATGGGATAATCAAGGCTAAGGTTATGCGTGGAGGTATAATTAGAGGGGGAAAGGGTTGCAATATAAGTAACTTAAATAAGGATTATAGTTTACTTAGCAATAAAGATAAGGATAATGTTAAATGGGCTTTGAAAAATAATATTGATATAATTTGTCAATCATATGTTGAAAGTGATAAAGAATTAGTTTTACTTAAGAATTTTATAAACAAAACAGTGAAAAATAATATGCCTAAATTATGGGCAAAGGTAGAAACTCCTTTAGGAATAGAAAACCTTAATAAAATTATTACTGTAACTGATAATATTGTTATAGGAAGAGGAGATTTAGTTCCAGAAGCAGGGATTTTAAGAGCTGTAGAGCTAGAAACAGAAGCAGTAGATTTTATAGTAAGTAAAAATAAAAATATAATAATAGCAACACATTTATTAAATAGTATGAAAAATGCTGAAAGGGCAACCCTTCCTGAAGTTGAATGTATATATAGTTTTATAAAGAAAGGTGTAAAGGGATTTTTATTAGCAGGAGAAACATCGATTGGACGAGCACCTACTAAAACGGTTATTTTTTTCAATAATACAATTAAATACTATGAAGGTGAAGAAATTGAATAAAAAATAAAAAGGGATTATATCCCTTTTTTGTTTGAAGTAGGTTTAGTATAAGGTATATCTAAAAGACTTAAGAGTTCATATGAATCTAAAAGTGAAGAAGATTCAATAAGGCTTATAACATTAACAACTTCTATGGAGTCTATTTTTATAGTTTTACCTTTAATTTTTTTGCAAAAATCATAGCAATTCTTATTTGCACCATTTAAGGTTAATATAATTCCTTTCGAAATATTACTTGCCATCATAGCACCACAAAGTTTTTGAGCTTCAGGCCGTCCTACATTTGAACTTCTTCTATTATGCTTACATTCAACAAAAATCTTTTCTCCATCTTTATTTATAACTATATCTTTGCCACCATCATTTCTTTCAGGTGTAAGAAATGTTTGGTAGCCAAGCAATGAGTATAGCTTATAAGTAAACACTTCAAATTCTCTTCCATTGAGAGAAGCTATTCTTTCTTTTATTAGTTCTATATCAGCATCAGATAAGGGTGTTATTACTTTTTTATATTTATTAGTAGAATTTAAAATTAAGAATGAAATAATACCGCCTAATAGGATTCCTAAAATAAAAATTAAGCTATACACAATATCCCCCATAAAATAATTATAAACTACTATAAGAATATGAAATATTTTCTTAATAAATTCGTATGATTTTTGTAACCTATTTGCCATATAGATGTATTATTATTAAAATATAGCAAGATGAAGCTTGATAACTTTAAATCATAATATCCCCTTTATGATTGGATGCCGTAAGGCATCCTTGCTTTTTTATCTTAAATATAATTTTTATGAATATGATTTATATATATGGACATAATAAGTTTGTAGCCAATTATGGTCATTAAAAATGGGTGGATTGGCTATGGGGCGTTGCACCAATAGAGGGCAACGTCTTTTGTTTTATTTAAAATAAAATATATAAAAATAAAAGAAAAGCAACTACTTTATATTGTAGTTGCCAAGCTGTTGTAATAAAATTTTTTCTATTTTAAAGAAAAGCTATCACAATTTGTTTCAGAATATATTTTAGCATTTGAACCTGATACATCAATAGATTCTAAGTCGCAAATATTATTACAATTATGAGTGCAGTTATCAACTTTGCAAACTAAGCAATTACATTCACCTGCATCATTTGTATTATTAGTTAAAGTACTATAATTTTTTCTATCTAAAAAAGATCCACAGCAAGTATCACAAGATTTAGAAGCAGTTTTGCCTCCTATATCAACACGATTAGCATAGCAGCTTCCAGATTTATTATGAGAACAAATATCAGCATTACAATTAATTACTGTCATTAAAATCACTCCTTAAAAATATTTTATTTAAAGTATCTGTCTAAAAGTCCTTTAAAGGCTTTACCATGTCTAGCTTCATCCTTACACATTTCATGTACAGTATCATGGATTGCATCTAAATTATTCTTTTTAGCTAATCCAGCTAAATCCTTCTTTCCTTGGCAAGCACCGTATTCAGCTTCAACTCTAGCTTTTAAGTTTGCTTTTGTATCGGCATTTACTACTTCACCTAAAATTTCAGCAAATTTAGCTGCGTGTTCTGCTTCTTCAAAGGCGATTCTTTTATATGCTTCAGCAACTTCAGGATATCCTTCTCTATCTGCTTGACGAGACATTGCTAAGTACATACCAACTTCTGTACATTCACCCATAAAGTTAGCTCTTAATCCTTCAATTATTTCAGAGTCTATACCTTGACCTACACCTATACGATGTTCATCAGCCCATTGCATATCCCCTGACATTTCTTCAAATTTATCTGCTCCTACTTTACAAACTGGACATATTTCAGGTGGGGTATCACCTTCATGAATATATCCACACACTGTACAAACGAATTTTTTCATGTTAATTACCTCCAAATTTTTTATTACTATGACTAAATAACCATAGGTCTAATAAAAGTATTTCCAAAAGTGTTTTCAAATATTACTATTAAATTATTACATTTGAAAAATAGTCTATCTAAAATGTTGAAATATTTTTACAAGTCTTATATAATTCTATAGATGGAACAAGCTTATAAATAAATGAATATAATTTCTAGTATGTAATAATACAAGTGAGAAGTAACCACTTTGAAAACTCTTCAAGGTGGTTTTTATTTTTGAAAGGAGTAATTTATGAAAAGTAAAGTTAAAAATTTTTTTAATGATCCTAAATTTTTTAGAACATTATTTGTTTTAGCATTACCAATAATATTGCAAAACATATTAACATCATCTCTTAATATGGCGGATACATTAATGGTAGGGTCTATAGGAGATGCTCAAGTAGCAGCAGTTGGAATAGGAAATCAATTTTCCTTTTTATTTAATTTAATAGTTATTGGAACTACAGGAGGATGTAGTATATTTATATCTCAGTATTGGGGTAAAAAAGATAAGAAAAATATAAAGAAGGTAGTTGGCTTAGGGGGAGTAAGTGTAATTATTGTTGCTATTTTAGCAATGCTTGTTGCATTATTAGCTCCAGAAGTTATTGTAAGTATATTTAGTAAAGATGAAGTAGTAATAAAAGAAGCATCAGCATATCTATCAATTGTAAGCTTAAGTTATATAGTTACTGCAATAACATTTACATTTGCAACAGCATTAAGATGTATGGAGGATGCAAAAACTCCTATGATAATTAGTGCAATAGCTATTGGGATTAACATTACATTAAACTATATTCTAATATTTGGTAAGTTTGGTATGCCTGCTTTAGGTGTAAGTGGAGCAGCAATAGCAACTGTAATAGCTAGATTTATAGAATGTTTATTAATAGTTATAAGAGCAAATAAAAATAAGGTATTACATGGTAAAGTTAAAGAATATATTTCATTTGATAAGAGCTTTGTAAGAATAGTTTATAAATCAGTTATTCCAGTGGTTTTAAATGAAGCTTGTTGGGGTCTTGGAACATTCTTTTATTCTATAGCTTATGGAAGATTAGGAACAGAAGCTATGGCTTCGGTGCAAATAACTAATAATATACAAAATATGTTTTTTGTAGTTTGTTTTAGTATGGCAAGTTCATCACTTGTAATGATAGGAAATCAAATTGGAGCAGGTAAGGAAGAAGAAGCAAAAAGATATGGAAGAAAGTTTACTATACTGTCATTTATGATAGGAATAATATTAGGTATTTTAGTTTCATTACTTGCTACATCTATTTTAGGATTATTTAATGTTTCAGAGGTGGTTAAAGAATATTCAACTATTATTTTAAGAATATATGGAGTATTTTACCCAATAAGAGTTGTAAACTTAGTATTAATAGTAGGAGTATTTAGGGGAGGCGGAGATGCAGGTTTTGCATTAAAAGTAGAAGCCTTTACTATGTGGTTAATAGGAGTTCCTATGGCATTTATAGGAGCAGCTATATTAGGATTACCAATATATCTAGTAATATTAATGGTAACAGCAGAGGAAGTAGTTAAATTTATAGCATCAATGATTAGATTAAGAAGTTATAAATGGGTTCATAATGTAATAGACAAAACAGCAGTAGTTTAATAATTAAAATTTATTATATATGGGGAGTAGCAAATGAAAACTTACAAACAAAGGAAAGCAGATGGAAGAATAGTAGTAACAAGGTTTGATAAAAATAGAAGCTATACAGAAGAGTATGCAAATATTCATGAATATAATAAAAGATTAAGCGATGATGGAATGTCAGTATTAAAAGTATTGATAGCACCGATATATTATCCAGTAAAGTTTGTATTTTGGGTATTATATATTTTAATAAAGGGGATCTATTGGGATTTACCTAGATTTATATACGGAAAAATTAAAAAATAAAATAACATAGAAGGTTATATAGCTTTAGAGTAAGAATTTAAATTACTTTAAAGCTATTTTATTTATGATTTAGCTAGCGATTCTTTAAAATTAGGAAAATTGAGATAAGATTTAGAAAACAATACTTATTAAATTTGTAGTATTAAAGCTAGTACTGTATGTTGTTTT
>NZ_JBOFYU010000135.1:0-7806 GCF_051654825.1 Clostridium sp. | reverse complement strand
TGATTATATTAACAACCAAGTAATTAATGAAATAAGTACGTATTTATCAAATAATAAAGTTACGCCAAAGGTTTATATAGGTTATAGCAGAAAAGCTTTCTTTGCTAAAAATGATAAAACCTTTAGAGTGACCTTTGATAATAATATTATAGCAAGAAGAGATTATCTTACTTTGCAGGATGGCTTATTTGGATATCCGATTTTAAAAGAAGGTTTTTATTTAATGGAAGTAAAAATATTAGGTTCAATTCCATTGTGGTTTACTTCAATTTTATCTAATTTATCTATATACAATACTCATTACTCTAAGTATGGAAATGAATTTATGCAATATTGCTTAAATAAAGAAGAAAGTTATAACAAAGGGAGAGAAGAAGTATGTTAGAAACAATAATATCAACTACTAGTGGGGAATCATTTACTTTGCTTAACACTTTAATAATTATGATTTCGTCAATTGTTTTAGGATTAGCAATTAGCCTTGCGTATATCTTAACTCATAAAAAGGAAGGATATGTACCAAGCTTTACAATTACATTAATAATGTTACCAGTAATAATTTCAATTATTATTTTACTTGTAGGTAATAATATAGCTAGAGCCTTTAGCTTAGCAGGAGCATTTTCACTTATTCGTTTTAGAAGTGCACCTGGAGATCCTAAGGATATTGCTTATGTATTTTTCACTTTAGCTGTAGGTCTTACATGTGGTATGGGATATATAGGATATGCTGTAATTGTAACAGTTATTTTATGTGTTTTATTAATAATATTAGATAAAACAAAGTATGCAATGCCAAAACATAAAACTGCTAAATTAAAAATTATAATTCCAGAAGACCTTAATTATGAAGGTGTATTTGATGAGGTTCTTAGTAAATATACACGCTCATGGAATATTGATTTAGTTAGAACTAGAGACTTTGGAGCATTATTTGAACTGCAATTTATAATTAAAGTTAATTCTGATATAAACCATAAAGAATTTATGGATGAATTAAGATGTATAAATGGAAATTTAAATATTTCTCTTATGCTTTCAGGATTTGAAGAAAAGGTTTATGCTTAATACAGGTAGGTTGTCTTAAATTTAATTTTAAGGCAGCCTATTTACCATTTAATAAAAATTATATATTTATGATACACTTTAAGTAGTGTATATAGATTTAAAGAGGTGATGAAATGAAATTGTTATTTGTTGAAGATGAAATACAGCTTTCAGAAGCGTTAACAGAAATTCTTATAAAAAATAAATACTCAGTAGATGCTGTTTATGATGGTGAAGATGGTCTTAATTATGGATTAACAGATATTTATGATGTAATAATTTTAGATATTATGCTTCCAAAATTAAATGGTTTAGAAATATTAACTAAGTTAAGAAAAAATAATATTTCAACTCCAGTAATACTTCTTACTGCAAAAAGTCAAATTGAAGATCGTGTATCAGGACTAGATGCTGGTGCTGATGATTATTTAGTAAAGCCTTTTGCACCTGATGAGCTATTAGCTAGATTAAGAGCATTAACTAGAAGAAAGATTGATGTTATTAATAATAATTTACTTAAGTTTGGAGATGTAACATTAAATATTAAGTCTTATGATTTAGAAACAGCTTCAGATTCAATAAGATTAACATCTAAGGAATTTGAAATTATTAGATATTTTATGCAAAGACCTAAAAATGTAGTAAGGAAGGATGATTTAATAAGCAAAATATGGGGATATGACTCTGATGCAGAGCATAATAACATTGAAGTATATATCTCATTTTTAAGAAAAAAGCTATCTCATATAGATTCAAAAATAACTATATCAACTATTAGAGGTGTTGGTTATAGGCTGGAGGAATAATCATGTTTAAATTGCTAAAGCGAAAATTAATATTAATTAATATGACATTATTAACTCTAGTTTTTGTTGGTATTTTTTCTATTATTTACTTTATGACTGCATCTAATATGAATAGAGATATTGAAAGAGATTTAAGTAATATGATGATGGACTTTAAACCAAGCATGGGAAAGCCTAAGCCTAGAGATGGATTATCTATTAAGTTAGATTCTAATAATAAAATAATAGATGGCTATACTCAGCTTAATATAGAAGACAGTGAAATAGAAAACTTAGTAAATAGAGCATTAGAAAATGATAGTATTTCAGATAAAATTAAAACCTCTGATAGTACGTATATATTTTTAAAGGAATCTACTACTAAAGGAAGCAAGATAGTATTTCTTGATGTTAGCAAGCAAAAGGATTTGCTTATTAATTTGCTTCAAACATTTTTATTACTAGGTTCATTAAATCTTTTACTACTTCTTTTTATAAGTATATACTTAACTAAAAAATCAATAAAGCCTATAAAAGATACATTTGAAAAGCAAAAGAGATTTATTGCTGATGCATCTCATGAATTAAAAACACCATTATCAATAATTAAGACAAATTCATCAGTATTATTAGAAAACTCTAATGATACTATTAAAAATCAAATCAAATGGATTAATTATATAAATGATCAAACAGATAGAATGTCTACTTTAATAAATGAAATGCTTTCATTAGCTAAGTTAGATGTTGATGAAGCAAATATAAAATTCTCACAAATAGATATAAGTAAGGCCATAGAAAAAATAGTTTTATCCTTTGAAGCTATATTATTTGAAAATGATATAGAATTAGAATCTAATATAAAGAAGAATATAACTATAAGTGGAGATATAGAAAATATAAATAAGTTATTTAGTATATTAATGGATAATGCTATAAAGCATACAAATAAAAAAGGAAAAATAACAGTTGAGCTTTATGAAGAAAGTAATAAAGTTAAATTATTAGTTAAAAATACAGGTGAAGGAATTAAAAAGGAATATTTAGAAAAAATATTTGAAAGATTTTATAGAATTGATGATTCTAGAGCGAGGGATACTGGTGGATATGGATTAGGGCTATCTATTGCTAAATCAATAGTTGAGAATCATAAAGGGAAAATTTATGCAAGAAGTATTATAAATGAAAGTACAACCTTTATAGTAGAATTAAATTCAATGACATAAAGTAAATAAAGAAAAATCCTTATAGCAGAAATTTAATTATCTGATATAAGGATTTTTTATATTATCTAGGTTTAAATCCTCCTGGTTGTATTTGGCCACCGCCACCACCTGGACCCATTTGGTTTTGACTTATTCCTGCTTGAGCTGCTGTAGTTATATTTTCTGATACAGTAAAGTTTAAGGTTTCTTCTCCACCTGAATATAATCCATTAGAGTATAATCCGCCTTTTTCACTTCCTGTTGAGCTTCCTCCTAGAAATACCTTATAAGAAGATCCTGTTTTTATATTTGGAGATGAAACAACAAGAGATTGATAAGTTTTACTAGGTGCAAAAGTAATAACTTCATTCCCTTCTTCATCTTCTATATGTATCAGAGTTTTAGCTTCTTGTGAATTTAACATTACTGCTACTGAATTTAAAGTTGATGATGAACTAGGTGATTGCATCATTCCTAAGCTCCCAGCTGCTATTAATAACCCACCATTAACATTGCAAGTTTTATCATAATCTAATGCCCCATTACCATTATCTGTTGGACCATTTACAATAACTACTCCACCAGTCATATTAATGCTTCCATTAGCATCAATTCCATCACCTTTTGCATCAACATAAACATATCCATCATTAAAATTAATACTACCATTTCCGCTGGACATAAAGTGGTCTTTTTCTCTTCCACCACCTAATGCTTCACTATCATTACCACCAGCTGCATTTATACCATCATCGCTAGCAACCACAGTAATATTTCCACCATTTATGTTAATTACTTCACTTTCTAAGCCTTCATAGGACTCTAACACATTTATTTCTCCACCATTTATATCTAAGGTAGCATCAGCATGAATACCATCATCTCCAGTAGTTAAATTTAACAAACCACCATTTATAATTACTGAATTATTTGAGTGAATAGCATCATCAGAAGAATTTATATTAAATTCCCCAGCATTTATAGTAATACCAGTTATTGCTTTAATTCCCTTTGCACTTACAAGAGATAAGTTTTCAGTAGTTTTACTATTAAGGTTAAAAACTCCTCCATCAATAGCAATATATCCTTTAGTTTCATCAGTATCATTACTAGATTGTAGAGAATCTCCTGAGCAATTAACAGTTATATTTCCATCAGCAATTTCAATAGAATCCTTACCTTTTATTCCATCATTAACTGCATTAACTGTTATATTCCCATTTTTAATTTCTAAATCATCCTTGCTGGCTATTCCATTATTAAAGTTACCATTAACAACCAAAGAACCACTACCTTTAATTTTAAGATCACATTTACTAAATATAGTTGCATTAGGTTCTTCTTTTTCTACATCATCATAAGTATAATTTTCACTATCTGTTAAGATATTATCAGTGCCATAAGCTAATATAAGTGTAGTGTTTTTAGCATTTTTAGAATATATAGGTGAGCTATTTGATGATGTTATATTTACTCCATTTAAAGTAATGTCAACATTGTCTTCATCACCAGCTTCTATAATTATTTGGCCATCTTTTAATGTTCCAGTAACTTCATAAGTACCTGCTGCTGTTATTTTAACTATATTATTATCTATTACTACCCCATTACCATTAACAGAAATTTCATCTCCTAAGATAATAGTTGTAGATGATTCTGAAACGGCTTCAGCAGCAACGTTATTACTATTTATATTTAAATTATCGTTATTATTTTTTTTTGAACATCCTATTATTGCAGCGCATAGAGAAACTGCAGTTAATATTAATACAAGTTTTCTTTTCATTGTTCTTCCTCCTTTTATAAAGGTAATTATCTATTACTTTATTAAGGATATCACTTCCACCTTAAAATAATCTTAAATTATAAATATCTAGTAAGTACGGATTTATAATTAATAAGTTACAATGCAAAATAATATTAAAATAAACAATAAAAGAAGAAGTGCATTAATAGTTATCACTTCTTCTTTTATTGTTTATTTTTGTTATTGTAAAGTATTATGTTAAGTAAAGTATATTTTAATTTTGATAATTTATATCTTGTGTTGATAAATAAGGGAAGGTTTTAATTTTAGATGAATCTAGTGTTTCCTTATTCATATCAATAGCATTTATTCTTGTATTATCATAAGTTTTATAATAATAAATTCCCTTTTCTTGATTCATACATGAAGAATATAATGTTACATCATATAATCCATCCTCAGTAATAACTCCACCCTTTACCATTTTTACATATTCAAGCATATGGAAGAATTGTGTAATTGCTTCTATATCAGTTTCAATTGGTGGCATTTTAGCTCTAATATATGCAATTCTTACAAATCTTGAAACTGAAGCAAAAGCACCAGGTATTCCTATAGTTCCTGCACCAACACCTAAAGCTTCTAATTTCTGATCACTCCAAGTAGTTTCCTTTGGATAATCAGGAGTAATGTTTATATATTCATTTAAGTTAGTTAAATGCCAATCAAATGTAGGATTATTAGTCATAACTCCTACAGGATTATCATGTACAGTTATTCCTTTTTTAGTTTTTTCAACTACAATTGATTTTCCAGATTTATCAGAGATCATCCAATGAAGTGTTGAAGCTGGTGTATCTCTATTAATTGGAATATTAACTAATTCAATATTTTTTACTGAGGATTTTACTTGTTCAACTGTGTCATGATTTGATAATATCCATTGTATAAAATCGTAGGGGGCAATATTAACCTTTCCAGGAACAGGAGCATTTTCATAGTAAGCATAACCTGCAAAATTTAATCCTGCACAAGCTAATCCATTTTCATTCATTCCATCAGCCATTGCAGGATGATTATCTATAACTGTACCCATTCCAATAATAGTACGATTATTTACAATCATCTTTCCAGTTACTTTATCTTGAAAGCTATATTTTTTTGGAATAATCATTACTGATTGATTAAAGTTATAAGCTAAATCCATATTCCTTCCAAAAAAACATTTCCCTTCTTTAGATTTAATACTTAACGCTGTACACATATACTCACCTCTATAAATTATTTTTTCTTAATGTGACGTTATATTTAATTAATATATATTGAAAACATTTCGTATCTTAAATATATTATTAGAAATTATTATTAATAAATTTTTATATTTTCTTTATTATCATTATATTTAATAATAGGGTCATTATTATATTTTGATGTGGACACTGCATTACATATATTATCTATTAAAATTAATTTATACTCTGTATCTAGACAATATAAATATAATCCATCTATTTTTAAGACGTATGAAATAGGGAAAACTTCTAGATTGCATGTTTTAAGCTTTATAGATATCAATGTTTTATTATCCATAGAAACATCTATAATTTTACACGCATCATTTTTGGTTATAATCTTTTTATCGGTAAAGTCTAATATAAACCTATCTTCTAACTTATGTAATATTTCAGTGCATCTATCATTATCAACAAGCTTAAATTTATCTATAAGTTCTGATTTTTTTAAATCATCAATAATATGCTCTGCTATATATAATGATAAGATTAAGTCTTTATAATCATTTTTTGTTAGTACATATTTGGCTATAATATAATTTTTATCTAATTCTACTCCTCCATTAACACCTCGATAAGTTATTATAGGAATACCTAAAATAGATAGCTTATCTAAATCTCTTTGGATAGTTTTAGTTGATACATTAAAATTATTAGCTAGTTCTTTCACTGTAGTTTTAGAATTGCATTTTAATAAATAAAATAGTATTTCTAATATTCGCATATCTCTCCTTCTTTAGTTAATATAAAATTTTTAATTATCTATAATATATAATAAAGGTTAAATAAGACATATGTCGACCTATTTAAATTAATTATTAATATGTAATAATTATATTAGATAAATTTGGAAAACGAGATTTTTTAATAGTTAATCCTTATAATAGTTTAGCTAATATTAAGAGCGGTTATACAAATAATATTTATAAAAAGAAAATAAAAGTACCCTATATAGGGACTAGAGAAAAGTTAGTCGTCTATATAGGGTATTATTTATAATATATAAGGTGTTATAACGAATGAAAATTTTTTAATCGTTAATTCAATTTAATTTTTATGATAGTATTTTATTTTGTTGTTCTTGTATTTAAAGAAACTGGCTTTGACTCTTGTCCATTAGAGTATTTAGCTGTTACTTTAAATCCATAAATTGTGTTAGCTTTTAACTCTGAAGCTACGTATTCTGTAGTTCCTGCTGGTACTGTTGCTACCACTTTACCATCTTTATACACTACATATTCAGCTAGTCCAATAACTGAAGATGGTGCATTCCATGATAAAGAAACAGAGTTATTTGTAACATTAGTAGTTTTTAAATTAAGCGGTTTAGAAACTACTATTTCTTCTACTTCACCACCGTTACCAACAGTTACTTCTTGTTTAACACTAAAGTTACCATCAGCTGTAGTAGCTACTATATTAGTTTTTCCATCTTTAAGTCCTCTTAAATAGTATTTAACATCATCACCATTGTCTAAACGTACTACTTCAACAACACTTGAATCTTCTGAAGTAATTCTATAGTAATCGTTAGTAGCATTGTCTGGTGTTACATTAGCAAATACAGGAGTAACCTTATTAATATCTAAGTTACTTGGAGCATCTGCAAATTCTATTCCAGATACTTCAGCTCCTTTTTGTTCATAGAATTCAATTTCATTAATTGCTAATGTATGATTATCTGTACGTCCTTCTAAAGCAGTAATAACAATCTTATCAAACATTTGATT
>NZ_JBOFYU010000134.1:0-2571 GCF_051654825.1 Clostridium sp. | reverse complement strand
CAAATACCTTTATAATAGATGTTCCCATAGTTCCTTTATATCTTGAATCTAACCCTGCAATATTATCTGCTACTATTCTTCCTTGTCTATTAGCAGGTCCAGCAAGTGGTATAAATGCTTCATTTCCATTTATATAATCCTTAACTGATATAGCATCTCCTACTGCAAATACTCCATCTTTATTTGTCTTCATATATTCATCTACTAATATATGACCTCTTTCTCCTAATTTAATTCCTGCAGATTTTACAAACCCTGTATCTGGTGTTACTCCTATTGCTAAAATAACCATATCAGTTTTAATTTCTTTTTTGCTTTCTAATAAAACACTGATATTTTTATCATCTTCTTCAAAGCCATAAACCTTATCATCTAAAACTATGCTTACTCCATTTTCATTTAATTCCTTTTCTACTAATGCTGAAAACTCTGAATCTAATGGAGCCATTATATGAGGTGCTGCTTCTATTATTGTTACATCTAAACCTCTTTCCTTTAGGTTTTCTGCCATCTCTATCCCTATAAAGCCTCCACCTATTACTACTGCACTTTTTGCTCCCTCATAATCTACATAAGCCTTAACCTTATCTATATCTGGTACATTTCTTACAGAAAATATCTTTTTGCTGTCTATTCCTTGAAGATTTGGCTTTATTGGCTTAGCTCCTGGTGATAAAACTAAATAATCATAGCTTTCTTCATATTCATCACCATCTCCCCATGCATTAACCTTAACTACTTTTCTGTCTGTATCTATTTTAATTACTTCACTTTTTATTCTTACATCTATATTAAATCTTGATTTCATCTTTTCTGGAGTTTGAAGTAAAAGAGCATCTCTTTCCTTTATTGATCCACCAACATAATAAGGTAACCCACAGTTAGCAAAGGATATATATTCACCTTTTTCAAATACTATTATTTCTATGTCCTCATTTAATCTTCTTAATCTAGCTGCTGCTGAAGCCCCTCCTGCTACGCCACCAACTATTAAAACCTTTTTACTCATAATAAATTCCTCCTCTTAACATATTAATCTATTAATCACTATATTCAAATATTGCGATATATTGTATAAAAAAATAGTCTTTTACGTTTTTATACTTTTAAAACTTATTAGAATTCAAAGTTCTACGTAAAAAACTATTATAATCCAAATTATAAATTTTCTTAAAGTAAAGCTTTTAAAAGATTTTCTATTCTTGGATCAGCTACCTCATAAGATATCTCTAAACCATTTCTTTCTCCTTTTATAATGCCTACACTTCTTAGCTTTTGTAAATGTTGAGATATTGTAGACTGAGGCATATCTAAACAATTTTGCATATGGGTTACATTACAGCTTCCTTTTTCTAAAAGACCTTTTACTATACATAATCTTACTGGATGAGCTAATACCTTTAGAAGTTCTGCTGCATCTTCATATTCCTTATAATTGTTATCCATTTCCTCACCACCTTTATCTAATATTACTATATTCAAATATTACGATATTGTTCCTAAGTTGTCAAATTTATTTTTAAATTTTTTATTTTTATTTTTCCTCTTCCAAGTTCTAATACATCATTCCGCTCTAATACCTTTAAGGCCCTACTAACAACCTCTCTTGATGAACCTATATCCCCTGCAATTTTTTCATGTGTTACATATATTATTTTGCTTCCACCTTGGCTTTTTATCTTTGCTTTAAAATAATTTATAAGTCTACTTTCAATACTATGAAAAGTTATTTTTTCAAGGCCACCTATAACTGCTTCAAATTTTCCATATAAGTTATTAAATATATATTTCCAAAAGCTAGTGTTTTCTAATAAGTACCTTCTAAAAAAGTCCATTGGAACAAGGGCAATTAATGAGTTTTCTTCTACTTCTGCAAAGGAATCTATTTCATTATTAGTTAATGCACAAAGAACCGTATTATAACAGTTATCTCCCTTATAAAGCCTATATAATGTTACTTCCTTACCATCATCTCCTATTTTATAAACTCTTATTACGCCACTTAATATAAATGAGAATCCTGTACAGCTTTGGTTGCTATTAAATAAAGAATACCCTATTGGATACTCCTTTACTATTAGCCTCTTAAACATATTGTTTAATACTTCTTTATCTACAGATTTTAAAAAAGGATAGCTTTTAATTATTTCAAATTCTATGTCCATACTCCCCCCCACAACTATAAAATAAACTTTGCTTAATTTTATATTTTTTATGCCACTAAATTTATCAAGAAATTTCCTTTAATATAATTTTCTAAATAAAAAGCTAGTATATTATATATATACTAGCTTTTTAAAATAAGTTTACAGCTTTTATAAATCTAATAAATTATCTATTTGATCTTTATCAAAACCTATAACTATATTTCCATTAATTTCAACTACTGGTACACTCATTTGTCCAGTTTTTCTAGACATTTCATATGCAGCTCTTCTATCCATTCCAACATCTATTTCTTCATATCTAATATTATTATTCTTTAAATAACGTTTTACCTTTACACACCAAGGACATCTATCTGTTGTATATACTTTAACACTGTTTTTCATAAATAATCACTCCTAAATT
>NZ_JBOFYU010000133.1:0-6539 GCF_051654825.1 Clostridium sp. | reverse complement strand
ACTTGCTCTGAAGAAGCTACTGCACCCATTTGCTCCATTAGCAATTGTTTATCTTGCGCTGACATTTCCCCTAAGCTATCCATTAATACTTTTTCAAACAAAGGTGATGATAATACAATCATCATAATTGATAAAAATATTCCTACTCCACATAATACCCTAAATGTTTTATTTTTAAATAACTTAAATAGTTCCGCCTTTACTAATCTAAGCATAAGTAGCACCTCCAACTTTATTCATGAAATATTCTTCTAGGTTTTCACCCTTTAATCCTATCCTTTCTACTATTACTCCATTTTTAGATAGGCTAGAGTTTATAATTCCTACTGAATCTAAGTTGCTAAATATTCTTATCTTATTTTTTTCTAATACTTCATAATCAGTTATGTCTAATTTCTTTTCTAAAATAGTTACAGCCACTGCTGAATCATCTACTTCTAATTCAATATACTGTCTACACTTTTCGCTTAATTCCTTAGATGAAATTTCCTCTACTAATTTCCCACTATTAATTATTCCATAACAAGTTGCAAGTTCTGAAAGTTCACCTAATATATGACTTGATATTAATATTGTCACATCTTTTTCCTTATTAACTTTTTTTAATAATTCTCTTATTTCAACTATTCCCATTGGGTCTAATCCATTTATAGGCTCATCTAAAATTAATAATCTTGGATTTCCTAGCAATGCATTTGCTATCCCTAATCTTTGCTTCATCCCTAATGAAAAATTCTTAACCTTTTTCTTTTCAACATTATCTAGTCCTGTAAGCTTTAAAACCTCATTTATACACTCTTTTCCTGCTATATTTCTTACTAATCTTGATACTTCAAGATTTTCTCGTGCAGTCATATTTCCGTAAAAAGATGGTGTTTCTATTAAGCTTCCAACCATAGTTCTTGCATAATTTAAACCTTCTTCATCTGACTTTCCAAATAGCTCTATACTTCCATTAGTCTTATGAATCAAACCTGTAATTAATCTTATTAATGTAGTTTTACCTGCTCCATTTTGACCTATAAGACCATATATTTCACCTTTTTTAATCTTTATGCTTATACTATCATTTGAAAGTTGACTTCCATATTTCTTTGTAATATTTTGAGTTCTTAATACTATCTCTTTCATTAATGCTCCCTCCTGTTACCTTATGATTTTATTTTATAGGCTAACTTATAAGATAAATTAAAGTAAACATTAAGAAAGTATTAAGTTTATTATTCACTTAATTTAAATCCTATTCCCCATACAGTTTTTATATATTCCTTTTTTGCATCTACCTTTGCTAATTTAGATCTTAAATTACTTACATGAACATTAACAGTATTATCATCACCTAAAAACTCATTGTTCCATACTGATTCAAATAAATTTGCCCTTGTAAAAACCTTATGTGGATTACTGACCAATAACTCTAATATTGAAAATTCCCTTAATGTTAAAGTAACTTCTTCCTCATTAACAAACACTTGTCTACTTTCTAAATCTAAGGTTAAATTCTTATGCTGTAACCTTTCTTTATTATTATTTGATTTAGTAAATTCACTAGTTCTTCTTAATTGAACTTCTACTCTTACTATCACTTCATTTATATCAAATGGCTTACTAATAAAATCATCTGCACCCATTTTTAAAACATTAATTTTTTCTTCTTGTGTATCCTTAGCTGAAATAACTATTATTGGCACATTTTTATCATTTCTAATTTCATTAATAAGCTCTTCACCACTTACCCCTGGAAGCATTAAATCTAATAATATAAGATTATAATCAAATTGTTCAAGGCACATCTTTGCTTCTGTACCTGAATATGCAGACCTTACATTATAACCTTCCTTTGATAATACTTTATAAAATAAACTATTTATATCTACATCATCTTCCACTACTAATATTTCACCTTTATTGCTCATCTTAATAATTCACCTCATTAATTCCCATAATTAATTTAATTTGCTAATTTAAATTATACTACATAAATAGTTTTCTTTTCCATAAATAGCTTTTACATAAAATAAAAAAAGACCCTTCATTGTAATTACCTACAATGAAAAATCTCTCTTAATTTTATCTTACTTTATTGCATCATCTAATAGTCTATTAGCTTCATCTTTAGCTATGTTCTTAGATTGGCACATTTCATCAATAACGCATGCTCTAATATTTTGGTAAAATTGATTTTCTGTACTATTTAGCTTACTTTCTGTTTTAACCTTATTAAGGTCATAAACCATTCCTAAATAATCTTCTAATTTACCTAGTTTCATCTTTTTAGAATTAATAGCCATTCTTTCATTTGTAGATGACTTCTCTAATTCGTCTTTATTTGTAATAAAACTGCTAATATCCTCTAAGCTTTTATCTATTGCATTTGAATTGCTCATTAATCTAATGTTGGCAACATCAATTCTACTAACTGGTACAGTTAGCTTCATAGTATTGTTTATAATACTTATGCTGTAGTAATCTTGTTTTTCACCTTTAAATTCTCTTTCTTCTATAGAATCTATAATACCGATTCCTTGACATGGATATACAACTGTATCTCCTAAATTAAACAATAAATTACCTCCCTGCGTCTTTTATTTATCAGACTTAACTTCTATTATACCACACTTATGTAATTAATGATGCTTTATAATTTTTGTAATTATTCCCTATAATTTGTTTCAAAGAAAAAAAGACTCCTCCTTGTAATGACACTAACAAAGAAAAATCTATTTCCACTAATTAAATTTTAATAGGGGTTAAAATTTAATTTTTATAATTTATATTTTTAGGGATTCTTAATAAGAAGCTTTTATTAAGCTCTTATTATTGGTCTTAAAGACTAATAACTGCATTGATCTAATCTTTATAAAAATACTACATAATAGTATTTCCTTCTTAGATTTAATATAATCTTATTCCTAATAGCTCTTTTTAACAAGTAGGCACTTTTTTTATATATAGTATATAAAAATATACTGTCCTCTTAAAATTTAAAATTAAGTCTTATTTTCTTGATTTTTCTCCTATTTTGGTGATATAATATTTTGAAATTATATAATGCGAGGTATATAAAAATGAATAATTCACTAACTTTTCATGATGTATGCCATAACAAAAAAAATTGTGCAACATATGATACTTGTCCTATGATTTTAGTTCATAAATTAATTTCAGGAAAATGGAAAATACTAATTCTTTGGTATTTATGTAGTGGCTCTTTACGATTTAGCGATTTAAAGAGAAAGCTTCCTGACGTAACACAAAAAATGTTAACTAATCAACTTAGAAGTCTTGAGGAAGATGGCTTAATTTATAGACATGTTTATCCCGTTGTTCCTCCTAAAGTTGAGTATGGACTTACTGATACAGGCAAAAATATAATTCCAATGCTTGAAGAAGTACATAAATTTGGTATTAAATATCATAAGGATCTAAATAATAATAAAGAGGCATAGGTTATTCCTATGCCTCTTATATTTACATATTATATTTAAAAATCACTTTAATTATTCTGCAATTTTCAATTTTTCATTTTGCTCTTTTTCAACTTTATATAATTTACCCATTTTAGCCATCCATAAGAATATACTTATCATTAAAAGTCCCTTTAACACACTTGTTAATGTTATACTCCACCAAACACCATTTATTCCTAATAGCTCTGGCTTAGATATAATATAAGCTAATGGAACCCTTGCTCCTGTTAATACAGTTACTATTACTGATGGTATACTTGTTCTTCCAAATCCTTTAAATGCTCCTGCTGTTGTTATTTCAATACACATAAATATTTGTGAAAAACCTAGAATTCTTAAATAATCCTTTCCTCCAGCTATGGCTTCGCTTTCTGATATAAATAATGAGAATACTTGCTCTCCTGCAAAAATAAGAAGTAAGCTTGCTAATGTTCCAACTATTACAGCTAAGACTAATGTTATCTTAAAGCCTTTTCCAATTCTATCATATTTTTTTGCTCCATAGTTTTGTCCAATAAATGTCCCTACGGATACAGCTAACCCTTCCGCTGTCATCCATGAAATTGCTTCTATTTGTGAACCAACCTTTTGAACAGCTATTGGCACTGGCCCCCAAGATGCTACTATTCTTCCTATAAACATTGAAAATATAGTAAACATACCATTTTGGATTGCTACTGGTGTCCCTAATCTAAATAATATCTTATAATAATCTAAATCTATCTTTTTAAATATTTTTATTTTAAAGTAATCTTCTTTACTTCTTAATATTGCTACTAAGAAACAAGCCGCCACTACTATTTGTGCAAAAACAGTTGCTATTGCTGCTCCTGCAACACCTAACACTGGTGCTCCACCCCATCCTAAAATTAATACAGGGTCTAAAACTATATTTGTAATTAATCCAATAGTATTTATTATAAATGGAGTCTTACTATTTCCAAGTCCATTAAATATCCCTGTGAATACTGGATTAATAAAGTAAAATACCATTCCTAATGCCATAATTATTAAATATTCTTTTGACATTCTTATTACTTCTGCATCACCTAATTTAAAGAATCCTATTAATGGATCACAAAAAACTATTAATGCAATTGTATATAATATCGCTAATATTATATTTATTTCTATAGAAGATTTTATGTATGCCTTGGTATGCTTTTTATCGCCTCTTCCTATACTTTGTGCTACCTTTACTTCAGCACCAACCTTTGAAATTAATATAAATGCCATAGCAAGCCAAGGGAAAAACCCTGCTGTTCCTACAGCCGCCACTGCATTACTACCAGCTTTACCAACCCAAATCATATCAATCATGTTATAAGCCATTTGAATAAATGATGTCCCCATGATTGGTAAAGATAATTTAATTAGCTTTTCGGTAATTCTACCTTCTGTTAAATCAATTCTTCCTTCCATGTGTATCCCCCTTTTTCATATTGTTTTTCTAAAAATCCTCACAAAAAATAGCAGCCCCTATGCACTTAGATGCTACTATTTCCATTAAGTAAACTTAATAACTCAAAATCGAATTATTACCATTATATCAAATAGATATAAAAAATAAATACATTTTTAAAACTTTTTAATTTTTCCTCTATATCTAACTCTTTTTGCTTAAAATACTTACTTTACTCCTAATTCTGCCTTTATTTTTTCAAATGGAAAATTCTTTCCTGGGCATTCAGTGTTTTTTACATCCTTATGTCTTTTTAAATCCTTTATATTATATTTAATCATTAAATACCTAGATAATTCAATTAAGCTTTTCTTTTGCTTTTCAGTTAATTGTTCATTATTTAAGTTACCTTCTACAGCTATTCCAAAAGCTTTATCATTTACTCCTGGTGCATGAGCTCCTACTGCATTTTCTGGTCTTCCTCTATATATTGTTCCATCTTTTCTTATATAAAAGTGATATCCTATACCAGTCCACCCTCTATCTTTATGTTTCTTATCTATATCCTCAGGAGTTAAATTATCTTCAGCCGTATGATGATAAACTATCATTGAAGGCTTAAAATTATAATCTAATGGCTGAGCCCAATTATAATTTACCTCTTCAATTTTAGGCATAGGATTGTAGTCTCTCTTGCTTTTCTTTAGAACTCTTAAAAATTTATTTTTTATCCTTCTTAATAATGATATCATAGCCACTCCAAATAAAATTAATTCATTAAATTATATGATACTAATTTTATTTTTGCTACCCTTCTACAGCCAACTTTAAATTCCAAATAGATGTACCATCTTTAGTTTTTATTTCTCGTAATCCATATCCCTCTACTATTCTTCCAAATTTTTCATCTATACCAACCATACCTACCTTAAAGTTATCTATTCCATATATATACTGTAATCCATAAGTATCTTCAATTACTATATAACTATCAACTATATCTCCATCTCTGACACTTATTTTACTTTCTATGTTAAGCTTCATTTTATCAGAATTCCCTTCTAGTTCTTCTTCTGATATTTTTTCTCTATTTACTTCATTTATAAATGTAGCTTTTTGAATACTATTTTTTTCAGATGTATATGAATCTAATTCAATAGTACCCTTTCTATAAAACGTTCCTAATGAAGTTAAGTTCCACTCACCACTAAAATAAGCATTTGGATTAAGTAAATACCTATCCCTTAAATTTTCATATTGAAACTCTTTTATTTCTGAAGTTTTTATTACTCCATTATCATTTAATTTAAATATTCCTTTAATATCATCTAATATACTTACTTCTGTATTTAAGGTAAAAGCTGAATTTTCATATACCATAGGGATTTCTTTTTCATTTAATAATAAGCTAGCATTTGACCCTTCACTATATTCCTTAGGCGTAACCTTTAATCTAAGTTCAACACTAAGACTATCAGGTAATAACTCTCCATAAGTTAAGTCTATAGCTTCTACAATTTTATTTTGCTCTTGGAGACTTTCATTTATTATTGTTCTAACCTCTCCACCTATTGATAAATTACTGATACTAAACCTTATACTTTCTAATTCTCCTTCAAGATTACCAACTTTTTTTATAGTGTAAAAATTGCTAAATAGTAATACTC
>NZ_JBOFYU010000132.1:0-5041 GCF_051654825.1 Clostridium sp. | reverse complement strand
ACAACCCAATATAAATTAGGTGTGTATCTTTTTTTGTTCAAAAATCTAGAAATTTAATTTTCTAAAGTCCTATAATACGGTATTTATCAACGTTTTGTCAATGGAAGTATTATGCACTTTTCTTATTTCTATTTATGATGGCCCTTATATAACTTTCAGACATATTGTATTTAGTTGCTAATTCTTTATGATTAAATCCATTATACTCCGATATAATTTCTCTATCACGAGCGCACTTGTATATCATCTTTTCTGTAGGAAAGTATACTGATGTTCCCCCAAATTCTTCAAATAGCCATTTTGCTTTTTCAATTCCCAATCTATTAGCTATATTTTCAAATTGTTGAGGTAGATCACTTATTTTCAAATCCATAAGATATCCTCCTATAATTCTATTTATATGGATATTCTACAAATATCGTAAATTCCCTACTAAAAACTATATATTTAAAACACAATCATTTACTGCGAAAACAGTAGTAGGTACGTAATAAAGGAATACCACATATTTATAAAGAGCCATTTCATGTCACCCCTTAATAAACATAGTGTAATCCTATTTACATTTCTTTTTTTATTTTAACCTTTGGACTTGTCTAACGGACATATTAAGATTTTTAGCTATATCTTTATTATTTAAACCTTTAACAATTAATTGCCTAACATTATCTACAATATCAACCTTATATTGTTCTCTTTTGGTTAAACCATTCTCATTTCTTCTCTCAGCTCTTCGCCTTTCGTTATTTCTATTATACTTTTCATCCGTTCCTATGATAGTCTTCATATGCTTTTGCTCTTTACTTGTAATACCTAACCTATGAATCAAAGTTTCATTCTTGTACCAGTAGCCTTCTTTGTCTCTCATACCTTTTGAAACCCTCTTACACTTACCACTTCTCATTCCTTGCTCATACGCTATAAACTTGTCTATGGCCTTTGGAACACATCTTAGGACTGCTTGTACTTCAGATTCTTTCAAAGGTTCCGTAAAAGAATTATTAAACTCTATAACTAAATTCTCAAGCTCATATTCATCCCTAACATAAATACCCTTCCAGTATGCATAACAATGAATAACCATATTTCTATAGCCTGTCATATCATACTTTCTAAGCTTGCATAAGGTTTCTAAATCATTAGCTCTTTCCATATGTAAACTATATGAATTAAAAAATCTATTTGAAATAACCTTACTATCCGTTTCCCTTGTTTCGTGCACCTGTAACTGATGAGTTCGAGGTTTATAATTTAAATGCTTTTCTCTTAAATTATACATAGAATACTCTAAATCATTATCTATATATAAAACCTTACATTTGACGTCACATTTTGAATTTATAGTTCCAGGTACTCTAAGTACCCTTGCACCATCTGTAGCCCTTCTATCGGCTCCTAAATGCTTTAAATTATAGTATATATAGTCTTGTAGTTCTTGCCATGTATTTAAAGCTCCATAAGGAGCATTTTTAATTCTAAAGTAAAGATGTATACCTCTACCACTATCAACTACCATAGTAGGCTTTGGTATCTTACCTTCGTAATATAACATCCAAATAATATAAACAGTTTCAGCCTTTTGAAAACCAATACTTTCACAGTCGATATCCTGAAACAATGCTCTAAACTGCCTTATATTTTCTACCTTTCTTCTTGGCAGATACATTGTATTTGGTGTTAAAAACACGTCTTCATCCTTATGTAATTCTTCTACTATATCCCTTAGTCCCTTATTTTTAGTATTATATATTTTAATAGTCCTTTGACCATTATTATCTTTATCATTTAGTTTAAATATCTGTATATATCCGTCTGTGCTATCATCATATAGATGATTACAAAACTCTGTCATTTGCATAAAAAAATTCCCCTCTATTTTTAGTATGTTGACACTAAAGACAAGGAGATCTCTTAATTTACTTCACTATAATTAATACCTAGTGAGTCGCCAAACTTATTAGACTCCTAGCTTTTTTATTATTCAATTTTCGATTCATTTATTTAAATTTTAACATAAATCCATATTTTAGTATATATATTTTATACGTATCTGCTCATCTCTTAATTAAGCTTATTGTGTCTACTTCACTAATTATTAAATATAACGCATTGATAATTATCAATTGTTAATTAACTAAAATCGCTACTTGTACAAATATAATAAGTCGAAGGATCTTTATCTTATCAAAGTTATTCTTTTTGTTTTATGTCTAAAAATAGAGTAGAAAAGAACAGAAAAGTACCTTTACTAGTCTTTACTTAGTATTTAAAAAAGTATTTAATAGTATTTAATAGTATTTAGGCATACCCCTACCCCTTGGAAATGCTAAGGTTAACAAGTTTAAAAGCGACAAATCAGGGATTTATTACGACGTATTAGGGATTTAAAGCGACAAATCAGGGATTTAACTACGACGTATTAGGGATTTAAAGCGACAAATCAGGGATTAACTACGACAAATCAGGGAACTTAAAAGCGACAACGATTAAAATATTGACGCAGTTAAAAACATTTGATAATCTATAAATATAATTGAGTAATAGAGGGGGAGTAGACGTGAATCTTATAGAAGAACTAGAGAATAATCGTGTATTAATGAAAAATAATATGCTAGTCAAAGCTAGGTATAGCCTAAGTTTGGTTGAAAATAGAATTTTTTTATCTATGCTATATAAACTTCAAAAAAAGTCAGATGGTATATTGACTTGTTCAATTAGCCATTCGGAGTTTAAAGAGATCATCAAGTTTAAGGAAAAAAATACAATCAAAGGTATATTAGATGTGTTGGAAGAACTAAGGAAAAAGCCTATATACTTCAGGGAAGAAAAGAAAAATAAAAAAGGTAATTTGTGGGGAGCCTATGGATTTATAAATGGATATGAGTACGACGACGAATTAGGGATATTTAATATTGAGGCATCGGAGAAGATACATAACCTATTAAAAGAGTATTTGAAAATGGGATATACTCCTATTAATGTTCAGATTTGGTTATCTCTTAATAATTCGTATGCTCAACGTTTTTACGATTTATTAAGGCTTTGGAGTGGGACAAAAGATACTGTTAGCTACAAAGTAGAAGAGATTAAGGAATTATTAATGTTAGATGATAAGTATGGTAAGTACAATGATTTTAAGAGGAGAGTTATTATACCAGCAATAAAGGAGCTTAATGAAACTGGCTATTTTGAAATAGAGATGAAAGAAAATAAAGTAGGTAGAAAGGTAGATTCTATAGACTTTATCGTAAAAGATTTGGATAAAAGGAAGTATTTTGCTAAGGAAAATACTATGGCCGAAATACCAGGCGAAGTAATTGAAGAAGTTGCAGTTACTTTGGATAATGCTATTGCCTGTGATAAAGAAGAAGTAACTTTTAAGCCTATGTTTAATAATTTAGGTGAAGATATAAATGAGCCAAAAGTGTGTGATTTTGAGCCTTTTGTTCCTGATGAAACATTGTTTACTAAAGGAACTTTAAGAAGTTTTAAAAAGGACTTTAGAGGTGTTGATTTTAAAAATAAATATATGGAAAAAGCTTTTGATGATGCTGTGATGGTAGTTCTTGATAGGGATGATGTAGAGACTATTAAAGCCACGTCGTACAAGTTCTTTAAGGGTACTTTGGATAATAAGATTGTGGAGTACAAAATAGAGGAAAAAGAGGATATACAGCATCAAAGAGATATTGAAATGTTTTGGTAAAATTCACGTTTAAGTGAATTAGCAAAAGAGCAATGATACAATATTTAAATTATATTGGTCATTGCTCTTTTTATTAAATGGCTTATTTTCAAGGATTATAAATAGATTTAATTACTTTTTAATAACTATTTAATGTAGATTAAATAATTATTAAATCATAGTTTATAACTGTTATATAAGCAGTAATTTTAGCAGATATATAAATATTAATTATCAATGTGTTATATTTAATATTTATATAATAAGTAATTAATATATTTGATACATAAGAAATTCAAGATACTAAAAAGGCAGTAATATAAAGTTAAATATTCACGCAAAAGTGAATCAAAAAACTAATGATAAAAATGTGTAACTAAAAAATCCTTGGTTTAGATTATTCACCAAATCTGCTCTACAAATTGGAATTTATCGCTTCCTTGCTAAGTATAACTCTACTGTATCATATATATTTATTTTACCACCAACTTCATCAATTGCTTTTTTCATATCTAATTCAAAATCATTTTTTATTTCCATTGGTAATGCTCTATGGTCTGAATATGTGTTCAGTAATGAAATATATTCTTCAGATGTTAGTGTTCTCTGTCGGTAATATAATTTAGATGTAATATCTTTAAATCCAAATCGCTCTAATTCATCAATATGCTTTTGACAATCATTTTTACTAAATTCAACTATTACTTTATCAGACGGTCGATATTTATCATATATTTTTTTGTTTGCAATGTTACTTATATCATCTTGTCTATTTGGAAATGGATGATTCCAAAATAAAGCTATAGCGCCGTTATCTTTCAATACATTTTTTACTTTTAAATATCCTTCTTCTAATGGTAGCCAATGAAAAGCTGTTGCACAATACACTAAGTCAAAATTATTTGTTTCAATCGGATATTCCATAAAATCTGCATTAATAACATCAAAATTCTTATAATTACTAAATTTATCCTCAACATATCGAGTAAGGTTATCCCCCAATTCTAACGCTGTTACTTTACAACCTAATTCTAAAAATGGTAATGTCGCTTGCCCAGTACCAATACCAATTTCTAAGGCTTTACAATCAATTGATATTTCTGTGTAATTGATTATATCTAAAAATAATTCTTTAGGATATGTAGGTCTATATTTATCGTAATTTTTACCATCTTCATTAAACTTAAATCGTAAATCCATATATATATACTCCCTTTCAAATTCCTATTTATCTTATCAACGTTATTCTTTTTTTAGATAAACCATATCTATTAACTGCTTTCCACATTCATAAATCGGATTATCATAATTATCTATAAAGAAGTCCTTAATTCTATGAGACTCTTTGAATCCACA
>NZ_JBOFYU010000131.1:0-7086 GCF_051654825.1 Clostridium sp. | reverse complement strand
TCAGACCAAGGATTTGCCGCCGACTTCCTTCAGATTCCACCTCACAATGGACACCCTTGTCTTAAGCTAATGGTTAGCACTATCAACCCCCATATCGGACTTTCACCGACAAGTACGTGCCCATGCTGGGCACACAACTAAAAAAGGATATGTTTTTGAAATCATATCCTTTTTATCTATTTTTTATCTTATAAACTCTGATATACTTATTACTATTTTGTAAAGTATGCTATTCCTACTGCCCCTGGCCCAACATGTGCTCCTATAACAGGCCCAATAGATACTATTTTTATTTCACTATTTAGCTTTTCACTAATTTCATTTGCTATTTTTAATGCTTCCTCTTCACAGTTAATATGATGTATTACTGCATCTCCAAGACCCTTTTCTTCTACTTCTTTTAGGAAGTAACCTACTATTGAATCAACTGCCTTCTTTTTAGTTCTTACTTTTTCTACTACATCTGTTTTACCATCATTAACTGTAAGGATAGGCTTTATTTTTAGTATTGATCCAAATAAAGCACTTGCACTTCCTATTCTTCCTCCCATTTTTAAATATTCTAATGTTTCTGGAGTAAATAGGAATTTACTTTTTGACATTACATCCTTGCAAGTAGCAACCACTTCTTCAATTGTTGCCCCTTCATTTGCCTTTTTAGCAGCTTCTATTACTGCTAATCCCATTTGCATGCAATTTGAACGTGAATCTATTAATTCAATTTTTCTTTCTGGATATTTCTCAAGTATCATTTCTTTTATTAAATTTGTACTTGAATAAGTTCCACTCATTTCTGATGATATAAATATACCTACTATATCATCACCATTTTTAGCTATCTCTTCAAATAAATATTCTACTTCACCTAATGCAGGTTGTGATGATTTAGGGAATTCTTTAAATTCATCTATCATTTTATAAAACTCTTTATTATCAACATCTATTTCTCTAAAGTTTTTATCAGCTATGCTAATATTAAGTGAAATCACATTAATATCATACTTATCTCTTATCTCCTTAGGTATATATGATGTACTATCTGTTATTATCTTTATGCTCATTTTACTCTCCTTAAAGTATTCAAATCTATTTAAAGAATTATATACTATAATATTTAATTACTCTATTTTTTTGTAATAGTAATAATATTCTATATTTTTCTAATTTTACTTCCATATTTTATAATAATAGTATTTGAATTTATTGTCTAGTATATATACTGTCCATATTTTATGTATTTTAAAGTAAAATAAATAAATAGACACTGAATATTCAGTGTCTATTTTAATTAAGATATTACTTTATAACTTTATCTACTATTATGCTTATATCATTATTATCAATTTTATTATCATTATTTACATCATAAGCACTAATTTTTGACCAATCAGCCCCTGAATTGTCGCTTGTTTTTCCATAATATTTAGAAACTATAGATACATCACCAACTTCAAGCTTACCATTACCGTTTAAGTCACAAGATTTTAATTTGCTTACTGCTGCTTGTAAAGATGTTTTAGCTGAATCTACTTCTTCTTGAGTAGCAAGGATATTTGCTAATACAGTTTTAGCATTATCTAAAGCAGTATTGAATTCTGTCCATGCTTCTTCTAAATAGAAGTTATCTTTTCTTTCTTTATTTTCATCATATACTTTTTGAAGTTCTGATTTATTTACTTTATTTACTTCATCAACATATAGATTATCGAAGATATACTCTGTTGCGGCATTTTTTGTAATATCAATGTAGTAATCGTCATAGTTTCCTGTTGTAAATTCAACTTCAATTTGACCTGTTCTACTTACATTTTTACTTGCAATAACTGCATTAGCTGTATCACCAGCTTCTCTTGCTTTGTCTGATTTAACACCTAAAGTAAATGCATTATCTGCCCATGTTAAATAATCTAATCCAACTTTATAAGTTGTGTTTGGCTTAAATCTTATTCTATGAGGTAAAGTTCTCATATAATCTCCTGAACGAACCTTCATTGAATATCTTCCTTCTATAGTATCATTAGTATATGGACTATTAGTTTCTGATAAATGGCTATTATCTGAACTTGTTGATTCAAATGGTCCATATCCTTGATCTACATTTTCAAAATCTTCAAAGTAATCATGACCTCTATTATCACTTACTCCTACTTCTACTACTCTAACATCATCAATATTAGCCCATGAATTTGCTGAACCTTCATGAACATTAAATTTGATTTCTGCTGTAGTTTCTCCTTCTGGTTGAGTAAATGTTACTTTAACTCTTTGATAATAAGAATTTAACTTATCATTATGAGTTGAACCGTATTTAACATTACTTCTATCAGTATAATTTGAAACTTCTTTTCCATCTGGTGTAGTAACAACTATTTCAGATTTTCTTCCTTCTGAAACTTCCATCCAAACTGATGCAGAATAAGTTTTTCCACCTTCTAATCCTGTTATAGTTTGAGTAATTGTTGCATCTGCTCCCTTATTACCTTCTACTTTAACATGTGTATTACCCTTAGCATTATTTACAAAGTTTATATGGTCTGTATTTTCAGCTGTACTTGATTTTTTCCAACCGTAATCCCATCTATGGCTATCAAATCCCATATCTTTTACAAAGCTTCCCTTACTCCATTCCATATCTTGAGTTTCTGGAGCTTCTTCTTTATAAACAATATAAGCAGTATTTGCCTTAGTATTTAAAGTAACTGAACCATCAACAACTTGAACTAAAGTTTTTTCTGTTTTACCTTCATCAGTTAATTTATATAATACTACTGATTCAAGTCCTGCCCAGCTATTAGGTAATTCCCAAGTTGTCTTTCCATTTTCATCTGTCCAGTGATAAATCTTATCCTCTGTTTCAGGATTCCATGGAATAAATAATTTATTTCCATTTGCAATTATCTTATTATCTTTTCTAATGACATTTTTACCATTTTCATAAGTTGTAACAACTTCATTATTTTCACCTAAAACAGCTCTATCATTACTTTCCCATTGACTCATTGGGAAGTGCATTAAATATTTATTAGGTAAAATATTAGTATAGAAATCTCTTATTGTATCATTGTAATTACTAGCACCTTGCCATCCATTAATACCATTTACTCTAGTTGCAACTCCTCTAAATAATCTATGTGAAGAGAATGATTCTTGAGTTTGGTGATTAATAAATCTTGTTAAGTTTCCAGCATCATTAAAGCTTCCTGTTACATGGTGAGCCCATACACTCTTAGGATTAAATGCTTCTGGATATTCACTAGCTATTGCCCAACCTAAATCATTTAGCTTTGATGATAATTTATGAGCAGGCCATCTTGTATCACTATAAACATCAACATATACCATATCTAATCCTGGTACTATTGCTGCTAAATCATCAAGACGTTTTTCCATACCTTCTTCTGTATCTAATATATCATTTTCTCTTATTATTTGCTTAGCACTATCATACCATGACCATGCACCAACATCTGATACTAAGTTTTCACTATATTGCTTAGCTTCTGGATAAGCTTCTGTATGATTAATATGAACACCTACATAAGCTCCATAATTTTGTGCTTCTTCAACAAGTGTTTTAAAGTCTTCTTCTCCACCTGCTCTAGTACTGATATTTGCATAGTCTGGATGAGATGCATCATGACCTTCAGTTTGATATCCCTTAATTATTATATTTTGTTCAAATCCATCTGTTCCTAGGTTAAACTTTTTAACATTATCTAATATTCTTAAGAATGGATATTGAGCAACACTACCAACATTCATAGCAACTGATGAGTATGCATTTTGTACTATATCAATTCCTACTTGCTCTGGCTTTATATCATCTCTGTGAGCTATTGCTCCATCTATATAATCTACTTTATTATCCTTATTTCTATCTCCTGTAATAGTAACCTTAGCCCATGGCTCTTCTATTACTTCATTATCTAAAATACCTCTATACATATATTCATTTGTCCATAAACCTGTTGATTTGTATCCAGCTTCATTTTCAAAAGTTTGATATGCAATTTCTTGATTTAACTTAATTGAGCTACTTGTCATTGATGCTGCTAAAGTATCAGTATTTAAAATAGCTATTGTAGTAGTTGCATAAGTTTTATCTGCACCCTTGTTAGTTAAATCTTCATCTATTCTATTTACTCCTTGATGAAGTATATGGTTTTCACCTTTTAATTTTGCTCCTGGTTGATTACTTCTTACAGAAACTAAACTATTTTCTGGGAAATTAATTGTATATAACTTATTTTGTTCATCATTTATGTTTGTAACATTCATATTTAGAACATTTCCTTCTACCTTATACACAACATCAAATGTCATTCCAAGTTCTTCAATACTCATATGGTAAGCTATAGTATCTCCATTAAACTCTGAAGTAACTACTGGTGTATAAGCTTTATTATTTATCTCAACTACATAATTTTGTGACTCTTGCCCATACATCATTTCTTCATTTTCTTTTAATTGATAGCTTATAACTCTTGGGAACTTATCATCCATTTTTACTTTTAATGCATCTGAATTTATTTCAACTTCATTAAATTCAATATTACTTGAAGCTTCTACAGCTCTTCCTGTTATAACATTAAAGCTTTCAATGTTTCCTCCATTATTACCATGGAATCTGATACCTGACTTTCCTTTATCTCCTGTTACTTCATCAACTACTCCATTGAAGATTTCTCCACCATCTAGATATATAGAAACTACCTTTTCTACTACTTTAATCTTAATAGTATAAGGTTCTGTTCTTCTTCCAAATAATCTTGCACTATCATTATAAATATTTCTACGTTGCCCTTCACTATTTAAAACAAACCAGCTTGATCCCCATGTTCCACTTTGTCCATCTTGTCCAATATATGTCCATGAGTTATTATCTGCGTATCTAACTACAGCTCCAAAATTACCATTATCATTTGCTGGATCTACAACAAACTCAACTTCAGTATTGTAAAGTACTGGTGAATTTTCATCTATAACTATAGCATCGCTAGTTGTTGGAACTTTTAGTTTGTTATCTTCAGAAGCTATATTAGCAGATCCTCTAACAACCTTCATTCCTTCTATTCCTTGTGAAAAGTCACGGTTATACTCAACGTACTCTTCTGGTGGCATTTGAACTTGAATTACAAACTTAGCCTTAAAGCCATCTTTAAAAGTAAGCTCTAAAGTTGTTTCACCTGAATCCTTAATTTTTTCTATATACTCTTTTTTAAATACTAAAGATGTTCCATCTACAGTATAATCAACATCTTTAACTAAAGTTTCTCCTTTTGCTACAATTGATGATAAAGGATTTTCTGCTGTTGATAAGTTTACTGTTATATCTTTTTTACCAGCATCTTCATATTTAATATATTGACTTGATGGACTAACTGAAACCTCTTTATATTGAGAAAGAACTAAATTATCATATATTGCATTTGAGTAGTTCCCATCATATCCCCAACCTCTAAATCCTATTTTACCAGCTCTATCTTCTGTTAAGATATCACCTTGATATATTTGTGAACCATCAACTAAAAGCTTTAAGTTTTTACCTGAAAACTCTAATCTAAGTTTATGGTCTGTATTTTGCCCTAATGCTGTTCCAGTTGTAGTAATAGGCGTATTTGTTTCATTTCCATTAGTTGCTCTTATATAAACCCATGTATTACCTACATCGTATCCAATACACTCATAATTCTTTTCATCTACATATCTAAGTACAATAGCCATTCTTCCCGCATGACTTCTTACTTTCATATCTACTTCTAATTGACCATCTTTAACTACTGGAGAATTATTATCTTTAACTAAAGTAAATGCTTTTCCATCTGCTGAGTTAAATGCATTAGCGCCCTGAACTCTTAAACCACCTTCAGCAGCTTCTATGCTTCCTCCACCCCATACTTTTTCCCATCCACTTATATCACCATTATTAAAATCTTGAACATATGGTGCTGTTTTCTCTTGATTTTCTTTCTTTTCTACAGTGCTAATCTTTTTTTGTGATTCCGACTTGTTTGTAATAGTCTTTTCAGATGCTTTAGTAACTTCATTTGGTAAGATAACTTGCCCAATCAATGACATACTTAAAGCTATCGCAATAATTCTATTTACTTTGTTTCTAATCATTAAATAATCTCCCCTTAACCTTTTTTACTAATATATAAATATTAGTTAACCTTTTATACCCTTCTTTTTATTACAATTTTACCATTTCTTATATTTTTTTACAATATTAATATAATATGGATATTATTTTCGTTGTTTATTTCTAATTAGATTCTACTTATAACCTAATTTACTTATCTCATCTGGCTACCAAGTTTGTTTTGAAAAGTTCTTCGTATATTAGGATATAGGAATGAAAATAAACCTTATGGATTTGCTCATTAAAAAAGAGGCCTTTGGCCTCTTTAAATATACTCTTCCTCTCTTGTAAAAAATAACTCCTTTATTTCAGTGGCTTCATAATTATTATATCTACTCTTATGAATTAATTTGAAAATCTTGTCTTTATTACATGTTATAGTTATGTGCTCAAACTCATCTTTCTTATCTACATCAAAATTCTCTATTTTTTCTAATGGAATTTTAGAAACATTCAATACTTCTGGTAATGCCCCTAAAACCTTGCGATAAATGCCCTCTAAATAAATATTTCTATCTGTTACAGTTAAAATATATTCATTTATATATTCTTCACTCCAATTAGTATCCTCACTAGAAACAGAAAAGCTTTTCAATACTTCGGATGTTTCTTCATTGTTTGAAAAATTTTTTTGACATCTAATTATTGCCTTAAGCTCTTCATTTCTCTCAAACTTAAACTCCATACTCATTTACCTTTCCTCCATACTATTTTCACCTTTATTACTTACTACTATATTTATATAATTTCTATATTCTAATTATGATTACTTTTTATCTTCAAATTACTATTTCTTTCACACATAATAAATCGAGTAGGAGGTAGATAATTATTTTATCTACCGACCTCTCACACCACCGTACGTACCGTTCGGTATACGGCGGTTCATTAGAATTTAATGCATCATTTGATATGTTTGTGTTAGATTAACAAATCCTAGTGAT